>NZ_JAQGLS010000123.1 GCF_028292805.1 Ramlibacter sp.
GCGCGGGCCGGCGCGGCCGCTGGCGCCTCGACGCGCGCCAGCTGCACGTCTTTCGGCACGTCCAGCAACACCGGGCCGGGCCGGCCGGACTGCGCCACTTCCAGCGCGCGCAGCACGGCGGCGGCCACGTCCGCCGCCCGGCGCGGCTGGTGGTTCCATTTGGTCACCGGCCGCGACATGCCCAGGGCGTCGCTTTCCTGGAAGGCATTGGTGCCGATCACGGCTGTCGCCACCTGGCCGCTGATGCAAAGCACCGGGATCGAGTCGCTCATGGCATCGAGCAGCCCGGTGATGGTGTTGCCCACGCCCGGACCGGAGGTGACCAGCACCACGCCGACGCGGCCGGTGCTGCGGGCATAGCCTTCGGCCGCGTGCACGGCGGCCTGTTCGTGGCGCACCAGGATGTGCCGCAACGCCGGCCGGCTGTAGAGCGCGTCGTACAACGGCAGCGCGGCGCCGCCGGGGTAGCCGAAGATCGTGTCGATGCCGCTGTCGATCAGGGTGTCCAGCAGGATCTCGGCGCCGTTGCGCAAATCCACGGTCGTGGCAAGGAAGGCGGGGGGCAAGGCAAGGGTGGCAGCAGACATGCCAAGGAGTATCGCAACGAAGCGCCCGAAGAGGCCCCTGTTGGCGGCCCGGATTCGGCGACGCCCGGAAATATTCTTCCGGCATGCAGAACCTCGCCAGAAGAGCCGTCTGAACGGGCTCAGGAACGCCAGTTCAACCCGCTGCTGCGGCATTTTCATCCACCAACGGCAGTCAACCTGTGAAACGACAGTGGGGCCAGGCATCTCGCCGGCCAGGCCCTGCGGCTAACGTTGACCCCCAGCTGCCTGCGGCGTCGCAAGGCAGGAAACGAAACGGAGCTTCCTATGACCAGGGTTTGCATGGTCGGCGCCGCCTTCGTCCTGCGCTGGTGCGGTGAGGGTCTGCGTCTGGCGGCCGGCAGGACTTGGGTCGAGGCGTGTTCGGTCACGACGCGACGCTGGTGTCCGACATGCAATCAGGATCTTTGCGCCTCGTCGGCATGCCTGCCGAAGTTTCAAATGGCGGTGCCATTCCAAAGGACAGGCATGCACCAGCTGATGTTCAAGCAAGGAACCTTTTGCTACGTGGTCCCCAGCTGCCGCGCCAGCCCGCGCGCGCGCCGGGCCGTCAGCAGGATCGTCGAGGTCATCGGCGGCCCGTACGAACGCCCGCGGGACGGCAGCAGGATGACCTGTTACGACGTGCGCCACCAGGACCTGGTGTTGTACTGCCAGGCAGACAAGCTGCGCGCCATCAACGATCCCGATGCCGACGTGGGCGAGCCGCAGGACGGAACGCTCGCCATGTAGCCCGGCGCGTCAGCGCACCGCGATGGCGAACACCCGTTTCTCCAGGACCGTCCCGGGCGGATCCCAGTCCCGCCGCAGCACCGCCTCGACCACCACTGCGCCGGGCTGCTGCCCCACGAAGCGCACGAGGCGATGGCCGCCGCCGCCCGGCTGCGTTCCTGACGCGCCGCCGACGAAGCGGTTCTCCACCAGTCCCAGCTGGGCGGTTCCTGACTGCGTGAGCTGCCAGCGGTAGCCCGTGGTCGGATTTTCGGACAGTTGCACCACCAGATCTTCGTCGCGCGACAGCGCGCGCGACGCCGTCGTTTCGTCGGCGGAGATCTCGATGGTCACGGGCGGCCTGTCTAGCTGGCTAGCAGCCACACGGCTGTTCGGGCGCGACGAGATCCATGTTCCAGGACTCGGATGCGGACAGCATGGCGCCCAAGGGCATGCCGCCGGATCCGGTGTCGAGCATGCCGCCCAGCGGCATCTCGCCCGCCGATTGCCCATCCATGCCCTGCGCCTGGACGGCGGGCATCTCCTGGGCCGGCAGGGCAAGCATCGGCCCCGCCGGCATTTCCTGGTGCGCCGTTGCCACCATCGCGCCGGCCGGCATGTCGGCGAGGGCAGCCATTGCGCCAGCCGCCGCAGCCGCGGGATCTGCACTCATGGCGCCCGCCGGACTGCCGGACGGGCCAGCTGAAAGCATGCTGCCTTGCGGCATGGCATCGGCCGTGCCGGTGTCCGGGAAGTCTTGTATCGACGTGTTCATGGCACCTCCCTAGTCTGCCAGCGCCGGCTCGGCCGCGGTCGCCCGCCGCTCCGGCATGGTCTCAGCCGCCGGCTCCGTGGCCGTTTCCCTGGCAACCGCCGGCGCCGCGAACACCCGGCTCTGCCACTTGTGCCAGAGCGCGCCGTCCGTGCCGCGCGCGAACACCTCCAGCCTGCCGTCGGCATTGCTGCCGACCACCGGGTTGCTCGTGATCACGCCGCCCAGAGACTCCCACCCCGACCAGCCGCTGTTGGGCGCCAGCTGCCATTTGTGCCACAAGGCATTGTCCGTGCCCCGCACGAAGGCTTCGAGCCGCCCGGTCGGGCTGCGTCCCACCGCGATGTCACTCGTCAGCACGCCGCCCAGCGAGGCCCAGCCGGACCAGCTGCCACTGGGGGCGACCTGCCATTTGTGCCACAGCGCGTTGTCGGTGCCGCGCACGAACACCTCCAGCCTGCCGTCGCCATTGCGGCCGATCGCGATGTTCGACGTCAGCCCGCCAGCCATCGACGCCCAGCCCGACCAAGTGCCATTGGACGCCACCTGCCAGTTGTGCCACAGCGCGTTGTCGGTGCCGCGCACGAACGCCTCCAGCCTGCCGTCGGCATTGCGGCCGACGCAGATTTGCGAAGCCAGCACGCCACCGAGCGACGCCCAGCCCGACCACGAGCCGTTGGGCGCCAGCTGCCACTTGTGCCACAAGGCATTGTCGGTGCCACGCGCGAAGGCCTCGAGCCGGCCATTGGCATTGGAGCCGACGGCGATGTTACTGGTGAGAACGCCGCCTGCGCTGGCCCAGCCGGACCAGCCGCTGTTGGGCGCGACCTGCCACTTGTGCCACATCGCGTTGTCGGTGCCGCGCACGAACACCTCGAGCCGCCCGTCGGCGTTGCGCCCGGCCGCCACGTTCGCCGTCAGCACCCCGCCTTGGGACGCCCAGCCTGACCAGCTGCCGTTCGGCGCCACCTGCCACTTGTGCCAAAGCGCGTTGTCGGTGCCGCGCACGAACACTTCGAGCCGGCCATTGGCGTTGTTGGCCGCGGTGATCTGCGAGTTGAGCACGCCGCCTTCGGACGCCCAGGACGACCAGGCGCCCTGCTCGACGATGCCCGCGCCCACGGCGCCGTACGGGCCGTAGCTCGTGTCGATGCCGCACTCGCCGTAGCCGATGCGAAAGAAGCCGCCATCGCCCCAGGCCGTGCCCCAGCTGTTCTTGCAGATCCAGCAGCTTTGCGTGTCGTCGTAGCCGACGATGGCAACGCAGTGGCCGCCGGCCAGCGCGCCCGAAACGTGCCGATACACGCCCGTGCGGTAGGCGAAGAAGTCGTCGTAGACCAGGAAGCAGCCCGTCACCGGCCCGCGCGTGGAGATCCATTCCTTGATCGCCGCTCCGGACACGGCCTGGCGCCCGGTGATGGTCACGTAACGCGACTTCCAGTTGGCGTTCAGGTTGGAGCAGTTCTGGTCGCCGGCGCTGTACGGATAGCTCGCATCGAACGCCAGGCCCTGCTTGCAGGCGTCCAGCGCGGCATCCGGCCACCAGCCATTGGCGCAGTTGCGGCCCTGCGAACGGCCATAGCAGTAGAACAACTGCGCCTCGGAGAGGTTGACGTCCAGTCCTGGGTTGTTGCTGGCGACCCGCACTGTCGACTCGATCACCGCGCACGTGCCGAAGGCGACGCACGAACCGCAACCGCCCTGGTCGCGCACCGGCGTGACGTAGTTGCGGCCGCCCACGTTGCGAAGGTCATGGGAGGGCGGCGCGCCGATGGCCGCCGCGGCGACGAAGGGCGATTGCGATCGCACGCCGGAGCGCAACTCCTGGTCGATCTGCCCGAGACTCGGGGCGCCCGGCGGCGGAACGAATCCGAGCCGCGCTTGGCGCTCGGCGTCGCTCAACGCCGTCATGCTGGTTGCGCCGGCCTGCCAGCCCGCGCCCTGGGTTGCGATGGCCTTGGCCAGGCCCTTCACATCGATTGCCATATGCCTCTCCTTGGACCGACGCGAGCCGAATGCCCACGCGAGGCCCCTGCTTTCAAGTTGTCAAGAAAGAACAAAGGCGCCGACCCGGGCGCCCACATTCAGTATGGTTCGCAAGGCTGGAAAGTCAAATGAAAGGCCGGCTGCTTAGTCGGCCCTGGCAAGTGGCTCGTCCGCTCATGCCGAGCCGGCTTGGGCGAGATGGTTCGTAAAGAATGCCTTCAGCTTGCTCCAGGGAATCAGGTCGACGCGGTCGTAGAGACGTGCCCCGCTCCGGCGACGATGTGCAGTTCCTTGGGCTCCGCCGCCAGCCGGTAGGTGTCCTGGCTGAACTCGCGCGAGTGGGCGGCATCGCCCGTGATGAAGAGCATCGAGCGCGGCGAGATCGTCTCGATGTCCGAGAACGGGTAGAAGTTCATGAACTTCACGTTGCTGGTCAGTCGCACGGCTGGTCAGCTTCAGCGACTGCCCGGCCGGCGTGAATTCGCCCCGCCGCGTGCGGTAGAAATCGCGGAACTCACGCTCGATCGGATGCGAGTTCGCGTCGATCTGATGCACCGTGCCGGGCCGCTGATCTTCAATACCGCGCAGCCGCAGGTCGACGCCGCCCTGCAGGGGCTGGGCCTGATCCTGCTGCCCGAGGACGAAGTGCAGGCCAACCTCGACCAGGCCGACTGCTTCGGGTGCTGGAAGACTGGTGCCCGGTCTTTCCCGGGTACCCCCTGTACTGCCCGAGCCGGCGGCAGCCCTCGCCCGCCTTCTCGCTGGTGTGCAGGCCCTGCGTGTCGACCCCGCTGCGCGCTAGCAGCAGCCGCGCCTGCCTGGGAACCGCGCAGTGTCGCCAGTGCCCGCGCCCGGGCAAAGCGGCCGCGGCAAGCCTGCAAAAGGCGCCCAAGTTGTGGACGGACGCGACGATTGCTGCCAGGATTCAGGATGGTCGCCGCCCTTGCAGCTTCGCTCATCGACTTCGTTGCGGGCTTGAAGCTCGGAGCCACTGCTGCGGAGCCGGGCAATCGTTTTTTGCTGGAGGGCGTGACGATCGACAGCCGCCCCGACGGCGCACTCGAGATCGCGATCCAACGATTCGAGGCGAGCTCGCTTCGCCTTGAGTTCGGGCCGGTGACCCTGGATGTCGGCCGCCTCGTCTTGAACAAGCTTGTCGGCCAGGTGCGCTTCGGCCTCGGCCGGCCGCGCCTGTGCGCCCTGGAGGCGGCCAGCGTCGAACTCGACGGCGTCAAGCTCAAAGGTCTGCTGGTTCCCGCGCGCCCGTCCGGCGCTGGCTTGAACGCCCCAGATGCCCAAGCAAGTGGAACCGCGGCCGGCCATCCGGTTGCCCGGGCGGGCGCCAGTTCATGGAGTCTCGCCCCGCTGGCCGCCGCAAATGGGGCGATCCGGGCGGAGATCGTCGATGCCCACCTGCTGTTCGACGCGAACGTGACGGTGCCGATCCGAGCCGGGGTGATCGATTTCAACGACGCGACCGTCGAGCACGTGGGGCCGGATTCGCGCATGGGCATCAGCCAGCTCGGCGTCTATGTCGATGCACCCAAGGGACGCAGCTATCTGTTCGAGTTCCCTTCCCCGCCGCTTGCTGGCGTGCAGTACGAGCGGCGCGAGGCCTTGCTGGGGCCGTGGGTCTCGGACCGCGGCAAGCTGAACCTGCAGGCATTTGGCGAGGCGCTCGGGCTTTTTTCCCAAGACACGAAGGGCGCAGGTTTCACCGAGCAAGCGAGACTGCTGCTGGCACGCACCGCACTCTCGGGCGATGTGCGCCTGGGCGACGCAAGGTTCTGCGCCCCTGGCGTGCAAGCCGACCTGGTCGGACGCAACGAGGGCCGCAACGGCGTTCAGCTTCGCTCGAAAGCCGTGGGCCAAGGAATCACCGTGGAGATGGCCTCACTCTCGCTGCGTCATGCAGTGTTGAAGTGGAACGCCATGCAACTGGGATGCGCCGAGCTCACCGGCCAGCTGGTGGTCCGCGCCGGCCTCGAAGGCACGCAGGTGCGCTTCGCGTTCGACCTGGAGAACACGAAGCTCTCGGGTTTGCGTTTCGATCTGGAGCAGGCCAACGGCGCCCTCGGTCCCCCGCAAGCGCCATGATCGCGGCCTGCCGCTGGTGTCATTCGCAGTCTCCGGGCGATGACGTGGCGCCACCTGCGGCACGCCCGCGTGGGTCGGGCGACCGCGCTAGTGATTGTCCCGCGGCAGTCCGAACGTCGTGTTGATCCGCTGGTACTTCACCGCCGGCTTGAGCACCATGCCCTGCGACAGTTCGTCGACGATCCCGCGCTGGATTTCCTGCCATGGCGTCTGGCTGGCGGGGTACTTGTAGCCTCCGGCAGCTTCGAAGGCGGCGCGGCGTTCCGCCAGTTCCGCGTCGCTGACCAGCATGTTGGCGGTGCGCTTTTTCAGGTCGATGCGCACCCGGTCGCCGGTCTTGAGCAGCGCCAGCCCGCCGCCGGTGGCGGCTTCGGGCGAAGCATTGAGGATGGACGGTGAGCCGGAGGTGCCGGACTGGCGGCCGTCCCCGATGCAGGCCAGCGCCGTCACACCCTGTTTCAGCAGGTAGTCGGGGGCGCGCATGTTGACGACTTCGGCCGCGCCCGGGTAGCCGATCGGCCCCACGCCGCGCATGAACAGCACGCTGGCCGGCGTGAGTTTCAGTGTCGGGTCGTCGATGCGGCGGTGATAGTCCTCCGGCCCGTCGAAGACCACGGCCGTGCCTTCGAAGGCCATCGGATCCTGCGGGTTCTCCAGGTACTGCTGGTGGAACTGCGGCGTGATCACGCTGGTTTTCATGATCGCCGAATCGAACAGGTTGCCACTGAAATGCAGAAAGCCGGCGTTCTTCTTCATCGGCTTGGCGTACGGGAAGATCACCTTGCGGTCGCTGGTGAACTTGCCTTCGCAGTTGTCCACGAGGGTCTTGCCGTTGGCCGTCAGCGCCGGCTGGATCATGCCGCGGGCGATCAACTCGGCAACCACGGCCGGCACGCCGCCGGCGCGGTAGTACTCCTCGGCCAGGTAGTCGCCGGCCGGCTGCAGGTTCACCAGCAGCGGCACCTCGTAGCCGTGTTTTTCCCAATCGGCCATCGTCAGCTCCACGCCGATGTGCCTGGCGATGGCGTTCAGGTGAATCGGCGCATTGGTCGAGCCGCCGATGGCGGAATTCACCACGATGGCATTCTCGAAGGCGGCCCGCGTCAGGATGTCCGAGGGCTTCAGGTCCTCGCGCACCATGTCCACGATGCGCTTGCCGGTCAGGTACGCCATCTCCTGGCGATCGCGGTAGGGAGCGGGAATGGCCGCGCTGCCGGGCAGCGTCATGCCCAGCGCCTCGGCCAGCGAGTTCATCGTCGACGCCGTGCCCATGGTGTTGCAATGGCCCGTCGATGGCGCCGACGAAGCCACCAGCTTCAGGAACTCCTGGTAGCCGATCTCGCCGGCGGCCATCATTTCGCGGGCGCGCCAGACGATGGTGCCCGAGCCGGTGCGCTCGCCCTGATGCCAGCCATTGAGCATGGGGCCGGAGTTCAGTGCAATGGCCGGGATGTCGACGGTGGCCGCCGCCATCAGCTGCGCCGGCGTGGTCTTGTCGCAGCCGGTGGTCAGCACCACGCCGTCGATCGGGTAGCCGTACAGCACCTCGATCAGGGACAGGTACTGCAGGTTGCGGTCCAGTGCGGCGGTTGGGCGCTTGCAGGTTTCCTGGATCGGGTGGATCGGGAACTCGAAAGCGATGCCGCCGGCGTCGCGGATGCCCTCGCGCACCCGCTCGGCCAGCACCAGGTGGTGCCGGTTGCAAGGCGCAATGTCGGAGCCGGTCTGGGCGATGCCGATCATGGGGCGGCCCGACTGCAGCTCGTCGAAACCCAGCCCGAAATTCATGGTGCGTTCCAGGTAGAGCGCGGTCATGTCGGCGTTGTCGGGGTTGTCGAACCAGGCTTGCGAGCGCAGGCGCGGCACGACCTTCCGGCCAGGGGCCTTGCGTTCGACCGTGGCGTTCTTCTTTTTCATTGCAGGCCCTTGAGTGTTTGCGCGGCCGTCGGCAGCGCCCGGCAATCAGCGATGTACTGCTGGACGATCTGGGCGAAGTTCTCGTGCGGCTGCAGCCGCAGCCTGGCGGCCCGCGCGGCGCCGGCGCCGCCGGGCCAGTTGGCCCCGATGCCGGCGATGCGCTCGTCCCGCTCGAAGCGCACCAGCTTGCGTGTTGCGGGCCCCGCCACCTGCTCGAGCCCGTCCAGCATGTCGCGCACGCGCACGTTCAGCGCCGGCAGGTTCATCGCCGTGCGGCCCAGGAACTGTTCGCGCGAGGCCTCGTAGCCGGCGATCAGGCCATCGACGGTGTGCGAGGGCGACGACACCGGGTGCGATACATCCGGCCCTACCGGGCAGACCGATTCGGCGCCCGCCAGCGGCTCGCGGATGATGCCGCTGAAGAACGAGGAGGCCGCGCCGTTGGGGCGGCCCGGACGCACGGCCACGGTCATCAGCCGTGCCGCACGGCCATCGATGAACCCCTTGCGCGTGTAGTCGGCGACCAGGTGCCCCCAGATCAGCTTTTGCGTGCCATACGAGGTCTGCGGCGCGGCCAGCGTGGCGTCGCCCACCAGCTTGGGCAGGGGCACCGCCGGATCGGGCCCGAACACGGCCACCGAACTGGAAAAGACCAGGCGCGTGCGCTTGCCGCCCGCGCTGGCGTTGGCCCGCAGCGCATCGAGCAATGCGCGCGTGCTGTCGAGGTTGGAACGCAGGCCAAGATCGAAGTCGGCCTCGCATTCGCCCGACACCGCCGAAGCAAGATGGAACACGCCTTCGAACGCCTCGGTGCGCAAGGCGTCGGTCGGCCACAGCAGCGTGCCGATGCGCGGCTCCACGCGTGGATCGGCGAGCAGGTCCGGCGGCGGTGACTGGGGGTTGTCGGCGGAGTCACCGATGGCGCGGTGGAAAGCCAGGTCTTCGGCCACGCCGCCGCGGCCCTGGGCGACCGCCGCGTCGATGGCCTTGAGGGACCGCCGCATTTCGGCAATCTGGGCACGGCTGGCGCGTTCGGCCGCCAATGCCGCAATCTCGCCCTCGAGCACCCGGCGCACCTCGATCACGTGCACCAGCGCCTGCACGGAGTCGAGCACCGAGGGATCGAATGCAAGGGGCTGGTTGACCGGCCCGGAAGCGACGAAGACACCGAACCCCTGACGCGCCACCACGAGCGCACGGGACTTGAGCTGGTGCATGGCTTCACGCACCACCGTGCGCGAAACGCCGTGCGCGCTGGCGAGCTGCTGCTCGGTGGGCAAGCGCTCGCCGGGACCCAGCGCGCCCGATTCGATCTGCGCGCCCAGCCGGACCGCCAGCCGGTCGGACAGCCGCTCGGTGACCAGCGGCGTGTCGCCGGTCAGCGGGGGTTTCGGTCCATGAGGGGGAGAACGCAGCACGGTTGTCGGGTCATCATACAAATCTCCAGGCTTTCGAGTAGCGGCTTTCCCTGATGGCAGCGCCCGTGTTCCGTGCTGATACCGCGCCAGCTGCGATGCGGATGGCGGTCATCTCGTCCAAGCCCGACAACGAGCTGCTGTCGCGCACCGGCAACCCGTTCTGGACCATCGGGCCCACGCTGGCGCACTTCGGGAAGCTGCTGTTCGAATACCCGGCCTGGCTCTGGAACACCATCATCGTCTCGCTCGTCTCGCTCGTCTCCACGGCGATCTCGCTCGGAGTGCGCCCTGATCGACGGCGCGACGCGCTGGCAGATCCTGGTGAAGATCGTGCTGCCGCTGGCTGTGCCCGGCCTCATCTGCGCCGGCTTCGCCTTCACCCTCAGCTGGAACGAGTCCATCTACGCCTTGACCTTCGTGTCATCCAGCGAGAACAAGACCGTGCCGCCCGGCGTCGTCACCCGAGCTGGTGGAAGGTCACGTCTGCCACTGGGGGCCGCTCAGGGCCGGCGCGCTGCTCGGCTCGCTGCCGGTGGCTTTCGTGTACTCGTTCTTCGTCGATTTATTCGTCTCTGGCGTCAGGGGTTCGGTCAGGCAATAGCGCCGCTTTTTCCGGTCACGGCAACAGGAACGGCCGCCCGGTCACGGGCGTGGTCGCGACCGCCATCTCCTGCTTGGCCATGATGCCGGCCTCGTACGCCAGCCGACCGGCTTCGATGCCCAGCCGGAAAGCTCGCGCCATGGTGACGGGGTCGTGCGCCAGGGCGACTGCCGAATTCACCAGCACCGCGTCGTAGCCCATCTCCAGGGCCTGCACGGCGTCGCGTGGCGAGCCGATCCCGGCGTCGACCACCAGCGGCACACCGGGCAGCCGCGCGCGCAATGTGCGCAGCGCAGTCGGGTTCAGCAGGCCCTGCCCGGAGCCGATGGGCGCGCCCCATGGCATCAGGATGCGGCAGCCGGCGTCGAGCAGCCGATTGCATGTCACCAGATCGTCGGTGCAGTAGGGGAACACCTCGAAACCGTCGGCGGCCAGCTCGCGCGCCGCGGCCACCAGTTCGAAGGGATCCGGCTGCAGCGTGTATTCGTCGCCGATCACCTCCAGCTTGATCCAGTGCGTGCCAAAGACCTCGCGCGCCATCTTCGCCAGGTTGACCGCCTCGCGCGCCGTGGTGCAACCGGCGGTGTTGGGCAGCAGCTGCGCGCCGGTGTCGCGCACGAAGCGATAGAAGCTGTCGCCGGCCTGCGCGTTGCCGCCACCGAGCTGACGGCGCAGCGACACCGTGATGACCTGCGAGCCGGATGCACGCACTGCCTCGCCCAGCATCTCGGGTGAGGGATAGCCGGCGGTCCCGAGGAAGAAGCGGCTTTGCAGCTCGACGCCGCCGATGGAAAAGGACATGGTGTTCATCCTCCCGTGATGGGCATGAAAGTGGTGACGACATCCCCGTCCCGCAGCTGGCACTGCGCCCGCTGGTCGCGGGGGACGAAATCGCCGTTGACGCCGGTGGCCAGCGCAGTCGGTGCTTGCGGCAGCGAGGCGACCAGGCTCGCGAGCGTGGCGCCTTCGGGCAGCTGCATGCGGTCCTGGTTCAGTCGGATGGTGATCATGGCAAGGACTCCAGGGCGCTTTCGACGAGGGCCGGCGCGATCAGCCAGCCGTGGCGGAACAGCCCGTTGATGCGCGTCATTCCGGGCACAGTTTCCAGCAGTGGCTGGTTGTCGGGAAGAGCTGGGCGCAGGTTGCTTTCGCAATGGACGATGCGCGCTTCGGCCAGGGCCGGCACGATGCTGTGCGCGGCGGCGAGCAGTTCGACCGTCGTGCGCACCGTGACCGGCGAGCGGTCCTCGCTCTCGATCTCGCTGGCGCCCACCACGACCAGATCCGGCGCGCGGGGCACCAGGTAGACGCGGTGCCGCGCGTGCAGCAGCCGCACCGGCCGCTGCAGGCCGAGGCCGGGCGCCTGCAGCCAGAAGATTTCGCCGCGCACCCCGCGCACCGGCAGTTGCGGCCGCGCACCCAGCCCGCGCACGTCGAACACCCAGTCGAACCGCTCGCGCCCGCCGGGCAGCTGCAGCGCGTGCGGCTCGACGCCTTCGACGCGGCTGCTCCAGTGCCACTGCGCGCCGGCCGCACCCGCCAGCAGCGCCTGCATCGCCTGCACCGTGTGGATGCGGCCTTCACCGGGCAGCAGCCAGCCTTGCGGGCCGGGACGCAGCGCCGGCTCCAGTTGCGCTAGCCGTTGCGCGGAGAGCGGCTCGGCGTGGTGCCCGGCGGGCGCCTTGCGCGCCAGCAGCTCCAGCACGCGCCGGGCAGTGCCGCCGTCCTCGCGGTGCGCCACCAGCAGGCTGCCGTCGCGGTGGAACTCCACCGGCGTCGCCAGCTCGCGCACGATCCGCGGCCACAGGTCCAGCGACCGCAGGCCCCAGCGGAACACGCGATCGTCGGCCGACTCGAGTTCGGCCAACGGGCTCAACATGCCGGCGGCCGTCCAGCCCGCCGCTGCGCGCGCCTGCGAACCTTCGGCCGGATCGTGCACGTGCACCGCGTGCCCCTGCCGGGTCAGCGTGAAGGCCAGCAGCCGCCCCAGCAACCCGGCTCCGGCGATACCGATGCGCAGCACTCGCGTCACCGCCGCCGGTCCAAGGTCGGATGCGGCCAGCCCGCCTGCCGGCTCGCGTCCAAGCGTGAGCGGCCGCGCGCGAACGCTGCCTGCAGCGCCGGCACGACGGCATCCGGCGCCTCGCCCAGGCCACGCAGCACGCAGACGCCGCTGGCGCCGGCAGCGGCGCTCTGTTCCACCTGTTCGGGCAGCAGGATGCCGCCGATGGCGACCACCGGCGTTCCCGCCACCCGGCACCACCAAGCGAGGTTGTCCAGGCCCTGCGGCACCCAGGGCATGTCCTTGGTGGTGGTCGGCCAGACCGGCCCGCAGGCGATGTAGGCCGGTGCCAGGCCGCGGGCGCGGCACAGTTCCCACGCCGCGTGCGAGCTGATGCCCAGCGCGAGTTGCGTTGCGCGCAGTTCCGCCCGCCCGGCCTCCCCGAGCGCGAGCAGGTCTTCCTGCCCGAGGTGGACGGCTGCGCCGCCAAGCTGGGCCGCCAGCCGCCAGTGATCGTTGATGAACAGCAGCGCGCCGGCCGCGCGGGCGGCGCCGATCCCCTCTTGCAGCGCGGCGCGCAAACCCTCGTGCCAGGCGGCGTCGGCATCGGGCGGCTGCTTGATCCGCAGTTGCACGGTGCCGATGCCGGCGTCGAGCACCTGCCGCAGTCGCCGGACGTTGTCGACGATGGCATAGATCCCGAGCGGCGCCCTGGCTTCGGCCCGCAGCACGGCGTCGGGCAGGGCGTGCTCGTCCCAGGACAGTGCCGGCAGGCGCCAGTGCGGGCCCGCAAGCGCCAGCAAGGCCGCATCGACCGGCACGAAGCCGCGCTCGCACCACGATGCCCAATCACGTTCGAAAGCATTCGCGGAGATCGGCGGCAACGAAGCATCGGGGCGGACCCAGCCACGTGCATGCGCGCCGTGCAGCCAATGCAGTGAGCCGGAGCCGACGCGGACACCGTGCACCAGCGCGGCTTGCGCGCCTTGCGCCAGGCAGCGCGCGGCTTGGCTCCCGGCAGCCTCTCGCGTGAGCGTGCTGCCGTCCAAGACCTGGATCGTCGAACTCGGGGGTGCTTGCTTCAATGGACCTCCTTCGTGGCTGACTGCTCCGAAGGACCGGCCCGCGCCGGCCGGTGATGGGCCACGGGTGCTCTCCTTACGCCGGTCTGAACCGGTTCAAGTTCGCGGGTTTCATCTCAGCACGCTGACGCGTACACCCCGGAGCGAAGGCAGATTGTGACATGGTCGGTGAGGCGCCGGGCTTGCGAGAAGGTGCCGGAGAGCGGCACGGGGCGACCGGTTTGTCGGTGGCCAGCACGGACCGGAGGCGAGCGCGGCCGCCATGCCTCAGCCTTTGCGCAGGCCAACCTGGCTCAGCCCTCCCGTGGCCGCAGGCAAAGCCTTCATGTGTGCGTGCAGCACCTGGACCAACTGCTGCGCCGCCGGCGACAGCGAGCGCCCCTGCTTGACCAGCACATAGATGTCGCGCGAAACGCGCGGCGCCGTCAACGCACGTGCCAGCAGGTCCGGGTCGCGGGAGTAACGCACGTAGGCGGCGGGCATGAGCGACGGGCCCATGCCGCAGGATGTCATCCACAGGGCGGTCGAGAGCAACGACACCTCGCGCGCCACATTGAGCCGGATTCCCGCCCGTGCGGCGGAGTGGTCGATCAGCGGTCGCACGCCGAAGCCGGGCCGCACGGTGGTCACGGGAACGCCATCCAGGTCCTTCCACCGCACCGACTTGCGGAGCGCCATCGGGTCATCCGCCCGGCAGACCACGCTCAGGTGATCGCTGATCAGGCGCTCCATCTGCACGCCGTCGTCGGCCCGATCGGGAGTGCCGATGCCGAAGTCCGCATGCTCGCCGATCAGGCGCGCGATGAATTGATCGGGCGCGCAGTCGTCCACGTTGACCTGGATCTCCGGGTGCAGCTGGCGGAACTCCCGGATCACCGGCGGCAACAGGATTTCCGCCAGGGTCGGAGTGCAAGCCACGGTGACGCGGCCGCGGCGCAGCACTGACAAGTCGTCCAGGCCGGCGCTCAGGGAATCGATGTCGCGCAGAACGCGTTGCGCGATTTCGATGACGTCGTGGGCCGCGGCGGTCGGCTGCAGCGACCGTGTCGTGCGGTCGAACATGCGCACGCCGAGCCCCTCCTCCAGCTGCCGTATCAGCGCGCTGACGGCCGATTGCGTGACATACAGCTGCGCCGCGGCCGTGGTCAGGCGTCGCAATCGGTAGACCGCGACGAAGGCGCGCAGTTGCTTCAGGGTCAGCGCGCTCACTTTGTCTTGATTCATCAGGTCATCTTATAGATGCTTCAGTATTTATCCATTTACGAGTGAACGGTTCTGGACTCCAATCTGCGCTTCGCCCGCCAACCGCCCTTCCGAACGAGACCCACGTGTCCTGCACGATCACCCCAACCAGCCAGCTGCAGCCGCATGCGATGCGCCGGCATGCCTGAGCGCGTCGAGCTGAGGCTGGGCCGGGCCACCCTGGCCGGGGCCCGGCGCCACGGGGTGACGAGGTTTGGCGCGCTTCGCTATGCGCAGGCACCCGTTGGTGAATTGCGGTTCGCGCCGCCAGTGGCTGCGACTTTGCAAGGTGACGTGGATGCGACCGGCGTGGCATCCATCGCTCCCCAGTTGCCTTCGCAGCTGGGCAAGGTGCTGGGCACGTGCGACGCACCACAGTCCGAGGACTGCCTGCACGTGACCGTCTGGACTCCCGACGCAGACGCGGCCCAGCGGCCCGTGGTCGTCTGGTGTCACGGCGGCGCGTGGCAAAGCGGCGGCGTGCTGAACTGGTACGACGGGCAAGCCCTGGCGCGTCGCGGCAATGTCGTGGTGGTCGGCGTGAGCATTCGCCTGGGCCCCCTTGGCTGGCTCATGGCCGAAGGCGGCGTGGCCAACCTCGGCTTGCTGGACCTGGACCTGGCCCTGCAGTGGGTGACGCAACACATCGCCTCCTTCGGCGGCGATCCCCATCGTGTCACGGCCATGGGCCAGTCCGCGGGCGGGGTCAACATCGCCGCGCTGTTGATGCGCGGCGGCTTGCCGTTCCAGCGCGCCATTCTCCAGAGTGCGCCCCTGGGCCGTGGCTTTCGCTCGGCGGACGCCGCCCTGTCGATCGGCAAGACGCTGCTCCGCGCTGCGGGCGCGGCCGATCTCCAGGAGGCCCGCGGCCTGCCGGTGCAAGCACTTCTGCGCGCGCAGCTTGCCCCGGAGGTGACCTCCGCCGTGCGAGCGCAGGCGGACGGCCACGGACTCTTCGCCCCGGTCCTGGATGGCGTGACGCAGCCCCCCTCCGTCACGCCCCTGGCGTCCGGGGCCGCCCGCCAGGTGGACGTTCTCGTGGGTTGGAACCGGGACGAGATGCGGGCCTTCACGGCAGCTGGCGAACCGGCGGACGACGAGACGCAGCGGCGGTTTGCCGAGCCTGCGCGCCAATGGGCCGCGCAGGCGGCGCTCGCCGGCCGGCGGGCCTGGCTCTACCGTTTCGACGGGGCGCCTGGGATGCCCTTCGGCGCCTGCCACGGCGCGGAACTGCCCTTCGTGTTCGGCACGCGCGACGCGTTCGCCTCGGCGCCGATGCTGCAGGCGCTGGCCGCGGCAGATGCCCGGCGGCTGACGCACGCCCTCCAGGGCGCCTGGCTGGACTTCGTCCACGGCAGGCCACCGGGTTGGGCGCCGAGCCCGCATGTCCATGTTTTCGAGTAAGCGCCGGCCCCGAGCCACATCGATCCCCCAGGAACAGAGAAAGCACCATGCGACTGAAAGCAGAAGAGGCGACCCCGATGTCCGAAGATGAAACCCTGGCGGCATTCGACCGCGTTCAGCCGATCGTGGCCTCCGACGCCGAGATCGAAGCCGCCGTCGGCGATGCCGACTTGCCGGCGCTGCTGGCGACCCTTGCCCTGCTGACCCAGGATCCGGCTCTGCTTGCGGAGGAGCTCAAGCCGCCCTCACCGTCGATGACCGCGCGCATCGCGCCCCAAGGCGGCATGTCGCCGCAAGCGCAGGCCAAGGCCCGCGCGTTGGCGACGCGGACCCTGATCGGCTACCGCGACGCGGGCTGTCCCGCAGCCGCCGCGCCGCCGCCAGAATGGCTGGACCGGATCGTCCAGTTCCTGATCCGGTCCGGCCATGACGACTTGCTGGACTTGTTGCGCCATGAGATCAACGTGCCGGACGACCAGGGCGCGCCGGGCTGGCATGTCAGCGACTTCCCCCATGCCGCGGACCTGAAAGTGGCCGTGATCGGTTCGGGCTTCGCGGGCATCACCGCCGCGCACCGGCTCAAGCAGGCCGGCCTCGACTTCACTGTCTTCGAAAAGAACGACGAGATCGGCGGAGTGTGGTGGGAGAACACCTATCCGGGTTGCCGCCTGGACACGCCCAACTTCGCCTACAGCCTGTCCTTCGCGCAAAAACAGGATTGGACGCAGCAGTTCTCGCAACAGCCCGAGATCCTGCGCTATCTGCTCGACGTGGCCCGCCGCTCGGGCATTCGCTCGCACGTCCGGCTGAACACCGAGGTCGAACAGCTGGAGTTCGACGCCACGCGATCGGCGTGGAAAGTGACGGCGCGCGCTGCCGACGGAACCGCCCATGTGGAGCACTTCAACTTCGTCATCACCGCCATGGGGCTCCTGAACAGGCCCCATGTTCCGGACTTTCCGGGCATCGACTCCTTCCAGGGCGAGATCGTCCACTCCGCTGCCTGGCACGAGCGTGTGACGGTCGAGGGCAAGCGCGTGGCGTTGATCGGCACTGGCGCGAGCGCCTTCCAGATCGGTCCGGAGATCCATTCGCAGGTCAGCCAGCTGCATGTCTTCCAGCGCAACCCGCCCTGGATGCTGCCGACGCCGAACTACCATGATGACCTGAAGCCGGGCATGCAATGGCTCCTGAACCATGTGCCGTACTACGGCCGATGGGTCCGCTTCTGGCAGTTCTGGATCGGGGTGGAAGGCCGCTTGCACCTGGTGGAAGTGGATCCGGACTGGAAGCACGAAGTGTCGATCAGCGCGGGCAACGAGGCGCTGCGCCAGGAGTGCCTGGCCACGCTGCAACAGCAGTTCGCGGACCGCCCCGAGTTGCTGGAACACGTCACGCCGCATTACCCACCTGGCGCCAAGCGCATGCTGCGGGACAACGGCACCTGGCCCGAAATGCTCAAGGCCAAACAAGTCGGCCTGGTCACGCAGGAGATCTCGCACCTGACGCAAGACGCCATCCACACCAAGGATGGCAAATCCTACCCGGTGGACCTGATCATTTGCGCCACCGGTTTCAAGGCGGCCGATTTCCTCTACCCGCTGAAGGTCACCGGCCGGTCCGGCCAGGACCTGCACGCGTGCTGGGACGGCGATTGCCGGGCCTACCTGGGCATCTCGGTGCCGGGCTTCCCCAACCTGTTCATGACCAGCGGTCCCAACACCGGCGTGGTGGTGAACGGCAGCGCCATCTTCTCGTCGGAATGCCAGGTCGAGTACACGCTGCGCGCGATCCGCCACGTCCTCAGCCAAGGACTCAAGGCGGTCGACTGCCGGGAGGAACCCCTGGTCCGGTACAACGCCTACATCGACAAGGGCAACGAGTCCAAGGCCTGGGCCGTTGCCAAGACCTCGAGCTGGTACAAGAACAAGAGCGGCCGCGCCGCGCAGACCTGGCCGTTCGGCATGCTCGAGTACTGGAGCCTCACGTCCACGTTCAAACCTGAAGACCACGTTCTCTGGTGAGTTCAGGTTTGTGTCCCACCCCATTGCCTTACCCACTGAAGGAAACAAATGCTCAAATCGGTCATCAGGTCTTTGATTGCGATCGGCGTCGGCGCGCTGCTGACGACGCTTGCCGCGGCCCAGGACTATCCGGACAAGCCGGTCAAGCTCGTCCTGCCCTTTCCTCCGGGCGGTTCCGCCGACGCCGTCACCCGCGAACTTGCCGAAAAGCTGCAGGCAAGAGGCAACGGCATTTTCATCATCGAAAACAGGCCGGGTGCCGCCGGCAACCTGGCCACCGGCCACGTGGTCAGGTCGCCCAATGACGGCTACACCATTCTGGTGGGCGTGACCGGCGCCCTGGTGATCAACCCGGAGCTGTACCCGAACCTGGGCTACCGTCCGGAAACCGACCTGACGCCAATTTCCATGCTGGCGCAGGCGCCCGTGGTGATCGTTGCCAGCCGGGAGTCGGGCATCACGTCCATCAAGGACCTGGTCCAGCGCGCCAAGGCGAAACCAGGCGAGCTGTCCTACGCCACCAACGGCGTCGGCACCAGCCATCACCTGGCGGGCGAGCTGTTCAAGCAACGGACCGGGATCTTCATGCTGAACATCCCCTACAACGGCACGCCCGGCGCCCTGCAGGACATCGCCGGTGGACGGGTTCAGGTTGGATTCCTGGACCTCACGGCCGCCCTTCCGATGATCAACGCCGGACGCATCGTTGCCCTGGCGACCACCGGAAGCGCGCGACCTTCGGCATTGGCCAACGTCCCGACCGTCGCCGAAGCGGGCTACGCCGGCTACGACGCCATGACATGGATCTCGCTCGTCGCGCCGAAAGGGATGAAGCGAGAGCATGTCGCCAAACTCAACGGCATGGTCAATGCCGTGCTGGCGGAAGAGTCGTTCAAGAAGAGCACCGCTGCCAAAGGCATGGATGCGGCCGGCTCCACGCCAGAGGCCATGCAACGCTTCCTGGTGGGAGAAGCAGGCAAGTGGCGCGACGTGATCCGCCGCGCCGGCATCAGCATCAACTGAGCCGAAGGCGAATTTCTCGAGTTCTAAAAAAATCGGGATGCGGGCGGGCCCGACCGCGCCGAGCGCGTGAGTCGGGCCCGCCTGCTTTTCGCGAGATCTGGCTGCGCTTGAACACCGTTGAATCGCCCCGGCTTTCAGGAGGCTCAAATCTCTGAGAGGATTGAGCCATGAAGAAGTCGAACAAGTTCTCGCCCGAGGTCCGTGAGCGGGCGGTGAGGATGGTGCAGGAGCACCGGGGGGAGTACCCGTCGTTGTGGGCGG
>NZ_JAQGLS010000152.1 GCF_028292805.1 Ramlibacter sp.
CGCCAGGCCGACGGCCCCGGGCGCAGCCGCGCCGGCGCCCCCGCTGCCCGCGCTGCCCGCGGCCAGGATGCAAGTGGTGACTGCCGGCCAGGGGCCGGCCATGCTGATGAAGGTGACCACGCCGGCGGGCGCACCGGCAGCCGCGTCCGCTCCCGCAGTTGCAACCCAGCCGGCCCCCGAACAGCAGGAGCGCCAGCGCCTGGCGCAGCGCCGGGCCGAGGAGCAGCGGCAGTCCGCGCGGCGGGCCGAAGACGAGCGCCGCCTGGCCGCGCAAGGCGGCGACGAGGAACGCAAGGCTGCCGCGCAACCTGGCGACGAAGAGCGCAAGGCTGCCGCGGCCCAGAGCGCGCAGCAGGAGCGCCGCGCCGGCGCGGCCCAGAGGGCCGAACAGGTTCGGCGCGCCGCCGCGGCCAAGGCCCAGGAAGACCGGCGCCAACTGCAGGCCAGGCGCGCCGAAGACCAGCGCCGCGCCGTGCCCGCCAAGCGGGCCGAACCCGCGCGCCGGCTCGACGACGACCGGCGCCAGCAGGCGCAGGCCAGGCGCCAGCAGGAGCAGCGCCAGGCCCAGGCGCTGCGTGCCGACGCGGACAAGCGCCAGGCCCAGGCCAGGCGTGCGGCCGACGACAAACGGCTAATCGTGTTGCGGCGAGAAGAAGACAAGCGGCGCGCCGACGCGGTCAAGCAGGCGGAACTGCGCAAGTTCGAGGAAAGGGAGCTGGCGGACGGGCGCCGGCGCGAACTGGCGCGGCTGCAGGCGCAGGCCGCGCGCGAGGAGCAAGCCACCCGCCAAGCGCAGGGGTGGCGCGAGCTGCAGGCGCGGCGCGGGGAAGAGGAAAGGCGGGAGGAGCAGGCCCGCCGCCAAGAGCAGGCCAGGCGCGATGAGGAAGCCCAGGACCGGCGCCACCGGGTGTTGGTGGACCAGTCACGCCGCGATCAGCAGCGCCGCGAGCAGGAAGTGTGGCTGCGACAGCAGCAGTTCAACCAGCCGGTGCGGCCGGCGCCCATGGGCGTGCCGGCCCGCAGGGTCAGTTGACGCGGCGGGTGTAGGTGCGCGTCACCGGCTGCGATTTCTCTTCTTCAGGCGGCAGGTAGATCGTGGTGCGATCGATCTTGGCGTCGAAGGCGGCGATCTCGGCGCTGGCGCAGCGGATCACCGCGCGATCCAGGGGGTGACATTGGCGTTGGCTCAATTTGCCCAGTTCTTCCGACCGGTCGATGTGTTGGCGAACCTGGGCCGGGTCGACCATCAGGGCAAAGGGATTGGCAGCCATCGCAGTGCTCATTGTTGGACTCCTTGTTTGTGCTCGTTCGACACGTTGTTTTGGGATGCAGAGACTGTCGCTGGAGCACCCAATTTGCACCGTCATCAGAGTTCGTTACGCCTTGTAGGACTGTGACGCACCGGTTGCCAGGGCTGCAGCGGGCATGTCATCGGGCGGTTGCACAATAGGCGGATGTCCTTCACGCCCGCGCCCATCGCCCCCACGTTCCACGCCGATGCCACCAGCGCGCTGGCGCAAGTCAAGGCCATCTACGGCCAGCAGATCCAGCACCTGCGCGAAGCCATGCAGCGCTTCGTGGCCGGCGAGGCGCTGCCGGCGCGGGTGCGGGGCTGCTACCCCTTCGTGCGCATCCAGACCGACAGCGTGATGCCGCAGGCGGCGCTGGAGGCGATGGGCCAGAGCTACGGCTTCGTGGCGCACGCGGGCCGATTCGAGACCACGCTGACGCGCCCCGACCTGTACGCCAACTACTACCTGGAGCAGTTCCGGCTGTTGCTGGACAACCATGGCGTGCAGCTCGAGGTGGGCACCAGCAACGAGCCGATGCCGATCCACTTCTCGTTCGCCGAGCACGACCACATCGAGGGCAGCCTGCCGCCGGCGCGGCGCGCGCTGATGCGCGACCTGTTCGACCTGCCGGACCTGGCCGCGATGGACGACGGCATCGCCAACGGCACCTGGCGCCACGGCCCCGGCGACCCCTACCCGCTGTCGCTGTTCACGGCCTCGCGGGTGGACTATTCGCTGCACCGCCTGCGCCACTACACCGGCAGCACGCCGGAGTGGTTTCAGAACTTCGTGCTGTTCACCAACTACCAGTTCTACATCGACGAGTTCGTGCGCCTGGGGCACCAGGAGATGAACAACCCGGACAGCGAGTACGAAGCCTTCGTCGAGCCGGGCAACGTGGTGACGCGCCGCATCGGCCTGCCGCGCCAGGCCAGCGACAACCTCGGGGCGCCGCCGCCGCGGCTGCCGCAGATGCCGGCCTACCACCTGATGCGACCGGGCCGCGACGGCATCACCATGGTGAACATCGGCGTCGGGCCGTCCAACGCCAAGACCATCACCGACCACGTGGCGGTGCTGCGGCCGCATGCCTGGATGATGCTGGGGCACTGCGCCGGCCTGCGCAACAGCCAGCAGCTGGGCGACTACGTGCTGGCCCACGGCTACGTGCGCGAAGACCACGTGCTGGACGAGGAGCTGCCGCTGTGGGTGTCGATCCCGGCGCTGGCCGAGATCCAGCTGGCGCTGGAGCAGGGGGTGGCCGACGTCACCGGCTTCAAGGGCGCCGACCTCAAGCGGATCATGCGCACCGGCACCGTGGCCAGCACCGACAACCGCAACTGGGAGCTGCTGCCGAACAACGAGCCGCAGCGCCGCTTCAGCCAGAGCCGGGCGATCGCCCTGGACATGGAAAGCGCCACCATCGCGGCCAACGGCTTTCGCTTCCGCGTTCCCTATGGCACGCTGCTGTGCGTCAGCGACAAGCCGCTGCACGGCGAAATCAAGTTGCCCGGCATGGCCAACCACTTCTACCGCGAGCGGGTCGACCAGCACCTGCGCATCGGCATGCGCGCCATCGAGATCCTGCGCTCGCAAGGGCCGCAGCGCCTGCACAGCCGCAAGCTGCGCAGCTTCGACGAGGTGGCCTTCCAGTAGCCAGTAGCCAGGCGCACAGGCATGGCATGGCATGGCATGGCAAGGCACGCAAGCTTCACACTGCCCGGCACGGCGCGCGTACCCCAGCGGGATGAAGTGGGCTACAGCGCCCCTTCGGTCTCGATCACCGTGCCCATCGCCTCGCCCAGGCGCACCGGCCGGGTCGGCGCCCAGTCCGGCGTGAAGGTCAGCACGTTCTGCGGAAACAGCAGGATGACGGTGGAGCCGAGCAGGAAGCGGCCCATCTCGGCGCCCTTGGCCAGCACGATGTCCCGGTCCGCGTAGTTCCATTCGCGCGGCGCGCGGGTGCGGGGCGGGTTGACCACCCCATGCCAGACCGTGGCCATGCTGCCGACGATGGTGGCACCCACCAGCACCAGCACCATCGGGCCGTGCGGGCACTCGAACTCGCAGACCACGCGCTCGTTGCGGGCGAACAGGCTGGGCACGTGGCGCGCCGTCAGCGGGTTGACCGAGAACAGGTCGCCCGGGACGTAGATCATCCGCTTCAAGCGCCCTTCGCACGGCATGTGGATGCGGTGGTAGTCCTTGGGCGCCAGGTAGAGCGTGGCGAAGTGGCCGTGGTCGAACCGGTGCGCCAGCGACTGGTCGCCGCCGACCAGGGCCCGGGTGGAATAGCTGTGGCCCTTGGCCTGGAAGATCTGGTCCTGCTCGATCGGGCCGAACTGGCTGATGGCGGCGTCCACCGGGCAGACGAACGGCGCGGCGGCGACAGGCCGCGCGCCTTCGCGCAGCGCGCGGGTGAAAAAGTCGTTGAAGGTGGCGTAGCTCGCGATGCCGCAGTCGGCCGCCTCGGCCATGTCCACCTTGTAGTGGGCGACGAAGCGCCGGATGATCGCCTGCGTCACCGGCCCCATGCGCGCGCCGGCGACCAGCCCGGCGAACTGGGTCATCAGCTTCTTGGGCAGCAGGTACTGCTGCGTGATGGGCAAGGGTGGAAACAAGCGGGGTCCTTGGAGGCAAAACGAAAATTCTACGGGCTGCGGGCTGGCCCGGGCCAGCTGCGACACAATAGCGCGCCCATGACCGAGCCGCTGTTCCAAGCCCGTGACCTGACCAAGCGCTTTGGCGGCACCACCGTGGTCGACCGGCTCTCGTTCGCCATCGCGCCGGGCGAATGCCTGGGCGTGATCGGGCCCAACGGGGCCGGCAAGACCACCACCATCCGCATGTGCCTGGGCCTGACGCAGCCGGACGGCGGCGAGATCCAGGCGCTGGGGCTGCACATGCCGCGCGACGCGCTGGCCATCAAGGCGCAGCTGGGCGTGGTGAGCCAGTTCGACACGCTCGACCCCGACTTCACCTGCGCCGAGAACCTGATGGTCTACGGCCGCTACTTCCGGTTGCCGCAAGCGCTGATCCGCTCGCGCATTCCGGCACTGCTGGAATTCGCCGCGCTCTCGCACAAGGGCCACGCCAAGCCGGCGGAACTGTCCGGCGGCATGCGTCGGCGCCTGAGCCTGGCCCGCGCGCTGGTCAACGACCCGAAGCTGCTGCTGCTGGACGAGCCGACCACCGGGCTCGATCCGCAGGCCCGGCACCTGATGTGGGAGCGGCTTCAGGTGCTGCTGCAGCAAGGCAAGGCGATCCTGCTGACCACCCACTTCATGGACGAAGCCGAGCGCCTGTGCTCGCGCCTGCTGGTGCTGGACCACGGGCGCAAGATCACCGAAGGCCGACCCCGTGACCTGATCGCGCAGCACCTGGAGCCCGACGTGGTGGAGGCCTACGGCAGCGGCGCGCTGGCGCTGGCCGAATCGCCGCTGACGGCGCTGGCCGCCCGCACCGAGGTGAGCGGCGAGACGGTGTTTTTCTACACCCAGGACGCCCGGGCGCTGCTGGACGTGCTGGCGCGCGAGCATCCCAGGCTGCGCATCCTGCACCGGCCGGCCAACCTGGAAGACCTGTTCCTGAAACTGACCGGCCGCAAGATCCGGGAGGACGGATGAAACCGCTGCGCGACCCGCGGCTGTGGCGCCCGCCGGCGCTGTCGCTGCGCTTTTGGCCGGTGTTCCGGCGCAACCTGCTGGTGTGGCGCAAGCTCGCCATCCCCAGCCTGGTGGGCAACATCGCCGAGCCGCTGCTGTGGCTGGTCGCCTTCGGCTACGGCATGGGGGCGCTGGTGGGCCAGGTGCGGGTGGACGGCCAGCCCGTGCCTTACATCCTGTTCCTGGCCAGCGGCTCGATCTGCCTGAGCGCGATGAACGCCGCCAGCTTCGAGGCGCTGTATTCCGCGTTCTCGCGCATGCACGTGCAAAAGACCTGGGACGGCATCATGAACGCGCCGATCGGGCTGGACGACGTGGTGCTGGCCGAGATGCTGTGGGCGGCCTACAAGGCGATCTTCACCGTCAGCGCCATCATGCTGGTGATGCTGGCCCTGGGCATCAGCCACAGCCCCAAGCTGCTGGTGGCCTGGCCGGTGCTGCTGGCGGCGGGCATCACGTTCTCGTGCATCGCGCTGATTTTCAACGCGCTGGCCGGCGGCTACGACTTCTTCACCTATTACTTCACGCTGTTCCTCACGCCCATGATGTTCCTGTCCGGCGTGTTCTTCCCGCGCGAGCAGATGCCCCAGCTGATGCAGCTGGCCTCGGGCTGGTTTCCGCTGACGGCGGCGGTGGAACTGGTGCGGCCGCTGTTCATGGACCGGTGGCCGCAAGAGCCGCTGCGCCACCTGCTGGTGCTGGCCGGCTACGCGGTCGGTTCGTTCTGGATCGCGCTCGCGCTCACCCGGCGCCGCTTCACCGCCTGAGCCGGTTCACGCGCCGGCGCGCGCGGCCTGCCTGACCAGGTCCGCCGCCTTCTCCGACAGTGGATCAGCACGCTGGTGTCGGGCGGGCCTGCCTCCAGCAAAGCCACCCGCACCTGCGGGTTTTCGCTCAGCCGCGGGGCCAGCCGGCCGAGCCCCCGCCCATCGAACACGCGGCGCCCTGCTGCTGCTCGGCGAGAACCGGCCGGCCAAGCACAACGGCTTGGGCCCGCACATGTTCACCGAGCTGGCGCAGGCTTATACGCTGCTCGACGGTGACGCGGAGTTGCCCGTGGGCGTGTCGCCGTTGCCTTGCGCCGCCCCAGGCGTCACAGTCGGCTGGGACTGCCGCTTCTCGCAGCTGGAGCTCAAGCGCGGGATCATGGCCACCGGCGGCGCCACCTTGCCCATGGCCGAGCGCGCCGGCCTGGCAATGCGCTGCTGCACCTGCTGACGGGCGACGGCTTGGGCAGCGCCAAGGCGCTGCGGCTGAACTTCCTGCAGAAGGTGGTGCCGCCCGGCACGCAGCTGGAGGAGGCGCTGCGCAGCGCGCAAGCGATCGCGGCGCAGGCGCCGCTGGCGGTGATCGCGACCCGCCTGAACGGGCTGAAGGCGGTCGAGCAAGGCCCGGCCGCGGCGGTGGCCGGGTTCGCGCAGGTGCAGCATGCGCTGGCGCGCAGCGAGGACGCCGGCGAAGGCGTGCGCTCGTTCGCCCAGAAGCGGCCGCGGCGGTTCACGGGGCGCCGAGCCTGCGTCATTGTGGCCTGCGAGCCGCAATCCGCAGCGGCGCCGGATCGAGCGCAGCACGGACGCGCGGATCAAGCCCGGGATGGCGGGCGTGCGCCAGCCCAGCCATTGAGTTGCACGCAATTCGATTGCAGGCTACACTTGTTGCATGCCTTCCAGCCCCGCCACCGCCGACGCTGCCTTGCTGCTGGACAACCAGCTGTGCTTTGCGCTGTATTCGGCGTCACTGGCGATGACCAAGCTGTACAAGCCGCTGCTGGACGCGCTGGGCCTGACCTACCCGCAGTACCTGGTGATGCTGGTGCTGTGGGAAGGCGACGGCGTGATGGTGTCGGAACTGGGCCAGCGCCTGTCGCTCGACTCCGGCACCCTCACCCCGCTGCTCAAGCGGCTGGAAGCGGCCGGCCTCATCAGCCGAATGCGCGACGTGCAGGACGAGCGGCGCGTGCACATCCATCTGACCCAGGCCGGCCGCAAGCTGAAGGCGCGGGCTGGCAAGGTGCCGGCCCGCGTGCTGGCCGCCAGCCAGTGTCCGCTGGCCGAAATCAACCAGCTGACCAGGCAGGTGCGCAGCTTGCGCGAGCGGCTGGTCGCCTGACGGTTTCACACCCACCAACACCAACCCAAGGAAGAACCATGGCCACGTCCCTCGACAAAGTCCTCTACACCGCCCGCGCCCACACCACCGGCGGCCGCGACGGCGCCTCGCGCACCGACGACGGCAAGCTGGATATCAAGCTGTCGCCCCCCGGTGGCGCGGGCGAAGGCACCAACCCCGAGCAGCTGTTCGCGGCCGGCTACGCCGCCTGCTTCATCGGCGCCATCAAGGCCGTGGCCGGCAAGATGAAGCTGGCCGTTCCGGACGGCGTGGCCGTCGACTCCGAAGTGGACCTGGGACCGACCGCCCTGGGCTACGGCATCGCCGTGCGCCTGAACGTCGCCCTGCCGGGCATGGACCGCACCGCCGCCCAGCAGCTGGTCGACGCCGCCCACCAGGTCTGCCCGTACTCCAACGCCACCCGTGGCAACGTCGACGTGCACGTCAAGCTGGCCTGAGCGCCGACGCAAGTCACATGAATGGCCCGGCCGCCTTGCGCGCCCGGGCCATTTTGTTTAGCGGGCGGGAATGACCACCACCCTGCTCGTGCGCAAGGACCGCCGCACCGAAGCGCGGCTGTCCACCCCCGGATGTTCCGCTGGCGCCCGGCCAGGTGCGCCTGCGCGTGGACAGCCTTGCGCTCGCCGCCAACAACGTCAGCTGCGCCGCCTTCGGCCACATGACGCAGCACTGGCAGTTCTTCCCCAGCCGCGAGGAAGGCTGGGGCCCGGGGCTTCGCCACCGTGCGCCTCGCTGCACCCGGGCGTTGCCGTGCTGTCCAGCGCCTCCAGCAAGACGGCCGATGGCGCGGCGCGCCAGCTGCGCCAGCGCGAAGGCATCGAGCTGGTCGGGTTGACCTCGGCTGCGAGCCGCGCCTTCTGCGAAGGGTTTCGCTGGGCTGAGAGCAAGGAGGGACAATGGCGGATGACTGTTTCCCGCCATCCCTACGACGTCCTCACGCCGGACGTGGTGCTCGATGCCCTCGCCAGCGTGGAGGTGTACGGCGACGGCCGCCTGCTGGCCCTGAGTTCCTACGAAAACCGCGTCTACCAGATCCACCTGGAGGAGCCCTTTCAGGGCGAGTCGGTGGTGGTCGCCAAGTTCTATCGCCCCGACCGCTGGAGTGATGCCCAGGTGCTGGAGGAGCACGCCTTCGCTGGTGAACTCGGGCTGGCCGAAGTGCCGCTGGTGGGGCCGCTGGCCCCGCACGGCGCGACGCTGCACCACCACGCCGGCTTTGCCTTCAGCATCAGCCCGCGCCGCGGCGGCCGCCTGCCCGAGCTGGACGATGGCGAGGTGCTGGAATGGATCGGCCGCTATCTGGCGCGGCTGCACACTGTGGGGGCCAAGCAGCCCTTCACCGCGCGGCCGGCCATAGACGTCGCCAGCTTCGGCGAGGAGCCGCGCGACTGGCTGCTGGCGCACAACGCGGTGCCGCTGGAGGTGCAGGCGGAATGGACCAAAGCCTGCGCCACGGCGCTGGACCAGGTGCGCGCCGCCTTCGCCGACGCCGAGCGGGCCCAGGTGCGCCGGCTGCGGCTGCACGGTGACTGCCACCCCGGCAACATCCTGTGGACACCCGGTGGCGGCCCGCACTTCGTGGACCTCGACGACGCTCGCAGCGGCCCGGCCGTGCAGGACTTGTGGATGCTGCTGTCGGGCGACCGCGGGCAGCGGCAAAAGCAGCTGGGCGCCTTGCTCGATGGCTACGAGCAGATGCGCGAGTTCGACCGCTCCGAGCTGGCGCTGATCGAGGCGCTGCGCACCTTGCGGCTGATCCACTACAGCGCCTGGCTGGCGCGGCGCTGGGACGACCCGATCTTCCCGATCACCTTCCCCTGGTTCGGCACCCCCGACTACTGGCGCGGCCAGGTGCTGGTGCTGCAAGAGCAGATGGAAGCGATGCAGGAGCCGCCGCTGGTGGCTTGAAGACCGCCGTTCCCGTGCCGGCGGCGACGGTCAGCGCACCGGGTTCTCGATCGCCCCGATGCCGTCGATCTCCACCCGCACCACGTCGCCGCTGACCAGGTACTTCGGCGGCTTGAAGCCGATGCCCACGCCGACCGGGGTGCCGGTGGCGATGATGTCGCCGGGGTACAGCGTGATGCCGGCCGACAGGGTTTCGATCAGCTTTGGGATGTCGAAGATCAGGTCCCGGGTGCTGGCGTTCTGGCGCTCCTCGCCGTTGACGAAACAGCGCACCTGCGTGGCCTGGCCGTCCATCTCGTCGGCGCTCACCACCCATGGCCCCATCGGGCAGAAAGTGTCGAACGACTTGCCCATCAGCCACTGCGAATGGCGGCCTTGCCAGTCGCGCGCCGTCACATCGTTGACGATGGTGTAGCCCCACACGTGCTGCATGGCATCGGCAGCGGTGATGCCCTTGCCGCCGCGGCCGATGATCACGGCCAGCTCGGCTTCGTAGTCGATCGCCTCGGAGACGCCGACCGGGATGCGGATGGTGTCTTTCGGGCCGATCACGCACTCGGGCACCTTGGAAAAGATGATCGGGTCGGCCGGGATGTCGGCGCCCGGCCTGGCGCTGGAGTCGAAGCCGCTGCCGGCGAACTCGCGCGCATGGGCGTGGTAGTTCTTGCCGACGCAGAAGATGTTGCGGCGCGGCCGCGGGATCGGTGCGCCCAGTTCCACCAGCTCCAGGCCGATGCCGGCCCCGACAGCGGGCAGCGGCTTGCCGGCGGCCAGGGCCTCGATCAACGGCAGCACGCCGAGCGCGAGCTCGGCCGGGGCGAGCTGGAACGGCTCGATCTGGCGGCCGTCGGCGCAAACGCGGCCGACACCGGGCGCGCCCTGGTAGCGGTAAGCGGCAAGTCGCATGGGGAAAACTCTCTTTCGCGCCGTGACGGACGCTCACTAGCATGCTAACAAAACACCAGGAGAAAACCATGTTGCGCCGCACGCTGTTCGCCGTCGGTTTGGTTGTCGCGGCCGGCTTCGCCGCTGCCCAGTCCAGCTACCCCGGCAAACCCATCACCATGATCGTTCCGTTCCCGCCGGGCGGGCTGGCCGACACAGTGGGGCGCCCGGTTGCCGAAGCCATGGGCCGCGAGCTGGGCCAGCCGGTGGTGATCGAAAACAAGGGCGGCGCCGGCGGCGGCATCGGCATGGCCCAGGCCGCCAGGGCCGCGCCCGACGGCTACACCATCCTGATGGCGCTGTCGTCGTACAGCGTGCTGCCGGAGGCCGACGTGGTGCTGGGCCGGGCGCAGATGTACACCTTCGACGCGCTGCGCCCGATCGCCCGCTTCACCGCCGATCCGACCGTGCTGGCGGTACGGGCCGACGCGCCCTGGAAGACGGTCAAGGACTTCGTCGAGGACGCGAAGAAGCGGCCGGGCGCGATCAACTACGGCTCGTCCGGCAACTACGGGACCATGCACGTGCCGATGGAGATCCTGGCGCAGAACGCCGGCGTCAAGCTCACGCACGTGCCGTTCACCGGCGCCGCGCCGGCCATCGTGGCCTTGCTGGGCGGGCAGATCGAGGCAATCTCCACCGGCCCGGCCACCGTGCTGCAGCATGTGAAGGCCGGCAAGATCCGCGTGCTCGGGCACTGGGGCAACGGCCGGCTCGGCACCATGCCCGACGTGCCTTCGCTCAAGGACGCCGGTTACGACGCGGAATACGCACAGTGGTCCGGCCTGTTCGTGCCGGCCGGCACGCCCGAGCCGGTGGTGCAGCGGCTGCGCGCCGCCGCCCGCGCCGCCGCCAGCGACGCCAAGGTCAAGGAGGTGATCCTCAACGCCGGCAGCCCGGTGCTGTACCAGGATACGCCGGACTTCGAGCGTTACGTGCAAGGCGACGTCCGGCGCATGGCCGATGTGGTCAGGAAGATCGGCAAGGTCCAGTAGGAGCCGCCATGACGCACCGCCACCTCCCGCGCTGGTTCGCCGGCCTCGCCTGCGCCGCCAGTCTGCTGCACGCCCTGCCCGCCGCCGCGCAGGCCTGGCCCAACCGGCCGGTGCGCATCGTGGTGCCGTTCGCCGTCGGCGGCCCGGCCGACAACTACGCCCGCTTCCTGGCGCAGCGCCTACCCGACCTGCTGGGCCAGCCGTTCGTGGTGGAGAACCGGCCCGGCGCCGGCGCGGTGATCGGCACCGACCTGGTGGCCAAGGCACCGGCCGATGGCTACACGCTGCTGCTGATGTCGAACACCCACACGGTCAACGAAACCCTGATCGCCAGCAAGCCCTACAACCTGACGCGCGACTTCGTGGCGGTGGCGCCGATCAATTATTCCGACCTGGTGCTGGTGGCACACCCGTCGCTCCAGGCCGGCAACGTGGGCCAGCTGCTCAAGCTGGCGCAGGAGCGGCCCGGCCGCCTGAACTACGCCTCGTCGGGCACCGGCACGCCCTACCACATGGCCGGCGAGCTGTTCAAGAGCATGTCGGGCACCTTCCTCGTGCACATCCCGTACAAAGGCAGCTCGGGCGCGCGCACCGACCTGATCGGCGGCCAGGTGGACATGATGTTCGACGCCGTCACCACGATGGTAGAGCAGGTCCGTGCCGGCAAGGTCAGTGCCATCGCCACCACCGGCAAGCAGCGCTCGGCCGTTTTGCCCGAGGTGCCGACGGTGCACGAAGCCGGCGTGCCGAACTACGAGGCCACCATCTGGCTCGGCCTGCTGGCAGCCAAGGGCACACCGCCGGCGGTCGTCGCCCGCATGAACGAAGCAGTCACCAAGATCACCAGCCAGCCCGAGGTGCAGCAGGCCTGGGCCAAGCAAGGCGCCACCGCCATGGTGATGAACGCCGCCGCCTTCGACAAATACATGCAGGATGACATCGCCAAGTGGCGCAAGGTCATCCAGAGCGCCAACATCAAGGCCGATTGATGACCGGGACCTTGCGCATCCTGAGCGGCGGCGCCGCCCAGGGACTGGTGGAGCAGTTGCGCCCGGCGTTCGAGGCGCGCCACGGTTGCCGCCTGGAGAGCACCTTCGGCGCGGTGGGGCTGATGAAGGAAAAGCTGCTGGCCGACGCGCCCTGCGACCTGCTGGTGCTGACCCAGGCGTTGGTCGCCGAACTGGAGACGCTGGGCCGGGTGGTGCCGGGCTCGGCGCAGGCGCTGGGCGTGGTGGCCACCGGCCTGGCGGTCAAGGCCGGCAGTTCCGCCGCGCAGGTGACGACGCAGGCGCAGCTGCAGGCGCTGCTGCACCGGGCTGGCGCCGTCTACTTTCCCGACCCGGCCAAGGCCACGGCCGGCATCCACTTCATGAAGGTGCTGACCGCGCTGGAACTGGCCGGGCCGCTGGCCGGTCGGCTGCGCACCTTCGCCAACGGGGTCACCGCCATGGCGGCCCTGGCTCTGGCGCCGGAGCAAGGCGCCGTCGGCTGCACCCAGGTCACGGAGATCCTGTTCACGCCCGGCGTCCAGCTCATCGGCTCGTTGCCGGCCCCGCATGGCCTGGCGACCATGTACACCGCAGCCGTCTGCGCGCAGGCGAGCGCGCCGGCACTGGCGCTGGCGTTGCTTGCGGCGCTGGCCGCACCGCAAGCCGCGGCGACGCGCGCAGCGTGCGGCTTCGCGTGATCCTGTCGCGGCGCGGCGGCCCTCAGTAGCTCACGGTCAAGGTGTGCGCGCGGGTTCCGCTGCAGCCCGATCCGGCGCAGGTGCCCGCCTGGCCGCCGGGAATCGTGGCCGTGATCGTGTAGGCCTGGGGGTTGCCCGTGCCGTTGGCGGTGGTGGCGCTCAGGCCCAGCAGGTAGCGCACCCCCGCCAGCACGCCGTCCGCCACATCGGTGGCCAGGGTGTAGGGCATGCCGCTGGTGCAGCGCACGGCGAACGGGGTGCTGGCGGCGGTGGTCGCCGCGAATGCGGTGTAGGTCAGTGCGATGTTGCCCGGCACGGTCGTGATGGTGCAAACGGATGGCGCGACGATGGTGACGGGCATGCTCCCCACCACTTGCGAGGAGCCGTAGCGCAGCGTCAGGTTGACGGTGTCGAGGTAGGAGCCAGCGGTGGTCGCGGTCTGCGTCGCGGTGATGCAGACCCAGGCACTGGTCTGCATGGTGCGCGTGCCGGTCTGGCCGGCCGTCCAGGTGATGGTGTCCCTGATCCGGTTGGCCTGCGGGTTGCTGCCCCAGATCGTGTTGCAGCCTGAAGTCTTGTAGGTGTCGTAGTCCAGCCGCGCAGCTCCGAGGGCGGCCCGGTTGTTCTGGCCCAGCGCGTTGTTACCGTTGTCGGCCGCGACGGTGTAGGCCAGCGACAGGGGATCCCGGTTGTTGCCACGGTTGCAGCTCACGGTCAGGGTGACCTGGACGCTGTCCAGCGTGTTGTTCACGTAGTAGATCAAGGCGGCCGACGAAGCGACGCTGGTGCAGGTGATGGCTGCTTGCGCAGCGGGCAGCCCCAACAGCAGCATGAAGCCCGGGAGCAACAGCTTCCAGTGCTTCATGGCGCGGTCCGGCAAGTCAGCGGCCCCACCCGCGGGATGTCGTCCCGGGCCGGCGGCAGCGCGAGCGTGAAGCTGCATGAGCGGTCCTTCCAGCGTGCCTGCAGCACGTTTCGATCCTTGAGGCCGGTCACGAAAGACTCACCGCGCCGGCCGACGAAAAACTCTTGCTGGTCGCCCTGGAGCCACACCACGGCGCCGGCCGGCAGGGGCTCGCCGTCCTCCTGCCGGATCGTGACCAGCGCGGCGCGGCCGCTGCGCACCGGAAAGTCGACCTTCACTGCGCTGCGCCAGCTGGGCACGACGATCTGCTCGATCGAGTCGAGTTCGGCGCTGATCGGGAGATCCTTCGCGTCCAGGCGCACCTGGTTGGCCTGGTAGGCGCTCAATGACGGAATGAAGGCAATGCCGGCGGCATCGGTCACGGTCGTCGGCGTCGACCCGAGTCCGACCCCGATGCCCGGATACCCCCTGAGTTCGGCCACCGCGAAGCTCTGGTCCAGCCGGCGCGAGAAGAAGACCCGCCTGGCCGCCATCGCCATGCCCCCCGACGCGCCCAGGCGCAACGAGTGCTGCCGGGGTGAAGCGCTCAGGTCCGAGTAGACGCTGCCGTACCGGCCGGTGTAGTCGAGCCCGGCCTCCGCGTGGGCGCCGCCGTTCAGGCGGCCGCCCAGCACCCGCCAGCCAAGATCGCCGTCCTCGCCGGGGTACCGGGCGACGCTGGCGTAGGCGTCGTGCACGCCGCCATGGCTGCTGAATGCGGCGGAGGCGTGGCGCTGCTTTTCCAGCGGCAGCTGCAGCATCATGCCCAGGGAGGTTCCGCCCGCCTGCCCCAGCGCCCTGGTCAAGTACAGGTTCAGCGAGGCCGCTTCGCCCAGCCGCATGCCATGGTTCAGGCTCACCGTGGTCAGCGGCGGCCCGTCATGGCGTTCGATCCGCGCCAGCCCCAGGGCCACCGTGCTGGCACCCCACTGCTGGCTCAGGCTGGCGGCGAGCTGGCGGCGCACGGCCGGCTGGTCCGCCATGCCCAGCTCGCGATAGCGGCTGGACGCGAGCTGCCACTGCAGCGTCAAGGCGGTGCGCACCCATTGCCGCTCCAGGCCCAGCAGCGCCAGCCTGCCGGCGCCGACCCGGTCGTGGCGGCTGGCCGCGATC
>NZ_JAQGLS010000154.1 GCF_028292805.1 Ramlibacter sp.
GCGGGCCTGCCCCCTGAGCTCGCGCGCTTGGGCGACGCCCAGCCGGCGCGGCGGCGCGAGGGTGGCGCTGGCGGCACCACCGCGTCCAGCCGGGTGCCGGCCCGCCACGAGTCGGCCCACTGGGTCACCCGCACCGCGCTGTGCGTGGAAGTGCGCGATCCGCAGCGCGCCAACGGTCCGAAGGCCGAGGCCGAGCACGGCGGCAAGAGTGGCGCGCTGTACGTCTTCATGCCGCCGCTGGCGCGGCTGGAGGATTACCTGCAGCTGCTGGGCGCCGTCGAGGGAACGGCCGAGGAGCTCGGCTTGAAGATCGTGCTGGAAGGCTACCCCCCGCCGCGCGATCCGCGGCTGAAGGTGCTGCAGGTCACGCCGGATCCGGGCGTGATCGAGGTCAACATCCACCCGGCGCACAACTGGGGTGAGCTGGTCGAGCACACCGAGTTCCTGTACCAGGCGGCTTTCGAGTGCCGGCTGTCGGCCGAGAAGTTCATGACCGACGGCCGCCACACCGGCACCGGCGGCGGCAACCACTTCGTGCTGGGCGGCGCCACGCCGGCCGACTCACCGTTCCTGCGCCGCCCCGAGCTGCTGGCCAGCCTGCTGCTGTACTGGCACAACCACCCGAGCCTGAGCTACCTGTTCAGCGGGATGTTCATCGGCCCCACCAGCCAGGCCCCGCGAGTGGACGAGGCGCGCAACGACCAGCTGTACGAGCTGGAGATCGCGCTACGGGAAATCGACCGCAACCGCCGGCTTTACGGCGACTCGATGCCGCCCTGGATCGTCGACCGCACGCTGCGCAACATCCTGGTCGACGTCACCGGCAACACCCATCGCAGCGAGTTCTGCATCGACAAGCTGTACTCGCCTGACAGCTCCACCGGCCGCCTGGGCCTGCTGGAGCTGCGCGCCTTCGAGATGCCGCCCCATGCGCGCATGAGCGTGGTGCAGCAGCTGCTGCTGCGCGCGCTGGTGGCGCGCTTTTGGCGCGAGCCTTACCGCGCCCCCGCCACGCGCTGGGGCACCGAGCTGCACGACCGCTGGCTGCTGCCGACCTTCATCAGGATGGACATGGGCGACGTGCTGGAGGAAATGCGCGCGGCCGGCTACGCCTTCGACGCCGCCTGGTTCGCGCCGCACTTCGAGTTCCGCTTCCCGGTGGCCGGCGCGGTGCAGGCGCTGGGCATAGACCTCACCTTGCGCAACGCGCTGGAGCCGTGGCACGTGATGGGCGAGGAAGGCGCCACCGGCGGCACCGTGCGCTACGTCGATTCATCGCTCGAGCGGATCGAGGTCAAGGTCACCGGCCTGAACGAAAGCCGCTACGTGGTCACCGTCAATGGCAAGCCCTTGCCGATGCAGTCCACCGGCACGGTCGGCGAGTTCGTCGCCGGCGTGCGCTACCGGGCCTGGCAGATGCCATCGGCGCTGCACCCGACCATCGGCGTGCATGCGCCGCTGACGTTCGACATCGTCGACACCTGGATGAGCCGCTCGGTGGCCGGCTGCCAGTACCACGTGGCGCACCCCGGCGGGCGCAACTACGTGACCTTCCCGGTCAACGCCTACGAGGCCGAAAGCCGCCGCCTGGCCCGTTTCTTCGCCATGGGGCACACGCCGGGCCGGCTGCACGTGCCGCCCGCCAGCATCAACGTGCCGGGCAGCCGCGAGTTCCCCTTCACGCTGGATCTGCGCAAGCCGGTGGGGGGCTGAGCCGGCCGATCGCCACGGCGCCCAGCACGGCGCCGCTGGCATCCTTGACCAGCGAGAAGCTCATCGCCATGTAGAGCCGCGCGCCGCCCTTGCCAACCGCGCGGGTGGTGACGGCGCGGCCCGCGTTGCGCACCTGGCCGCTGGCGATCGCCCGTTCGTAGCCGGCATTGTGGGCCGGACGCAGCCGCTCGGGAATGATGAAGTCCAGCTCTCGCCCCAGCGCCTCGGCGGCGGAGTAGCCGAATGCCGTTTCGGCGCCGCGGTTCCATAGCCGCACCACGCCCTGGCGGTCGGCGAAGATGATGGCGTCGGCGGCCTGGGCCAGGATCGCCGCCTGCAGGGTGGCGGGGCCGGATGGTCCGGAGCTCGGCGCGGTCATGGCCCCAATCTATCACGGCGTGATAGATTGGGGGCGCATGAAGCTGCATATCCTGTCCGACCTGCACCTGAGCCAGGCCGGCTTCGACTGCCCGGCCACGGACGCCGACGCGATCGTGCTGGCCGGCGACATCGCGCGGCCGCAGCCGGCGGTGGCCTGGGCGGCCGGCCTGGGCAAGCCGGTGCTGCTGGTGCCGGGCAACCACGAGTTCTACGGCGCCAGCATCACCGGCACCCTGGAGCGGCTGCGGGCCTTGTGCGCGGGCACTTCGGTGCACCTGCTGGACATGGGCGAGCTGGTGCTGCACGGCGTGCGCTTCCTGGGCGCCACGCTGTGGACCGATTTCCGGTTGTTCGCCGAACAGCGCCAGCGCGACGCGGCGCAGGCGGCGGCCCTGCGCTTCATGCGCGACTTCCAGCGGATCCGCCTGGCCGAAGGCGAGGACACCTTGTTCTCGCCCGACGCGGCGGCGGCGCTGTTCGCGCGCCACGCGGCCTGGCTGCAAGAGAGGCTGGCGGCGCCGCACGACGGCCCGACGGTGGTCGTCACCCACCATGCGCCCTGCGCGCGCAGCATCCATCCGCGCTTTGCCGGCTCGCCGCTCAACGCCTGCTTCGTCTCGCACGCCGACCACCTGCTGGGCGCGCAGCGGGCCTGCCTGTGGGTGCATGGCCACACCCACGACAGCTTCGACTACGACGCCGGTGGCACCCGGGTGCTGTGCAATCCGCGCGGCTACAGCCGCGACGGCGTGATCGAGAACGCGCGCTTCGACCCGGCGCTGGTGGTCGAGGTGGGCCGAGGCGGGAACGCCGCGCCCGCCGCGCGCACCCAATGACCATCCTGCACGACACCGCCAGCAATTCCCTTGCGCCAGGCGACGGCGCGCAGCTCGCGGCCCGCGCCTGCCGCGGCCAGGCGGGCGCCTTCGAGCGCCATCATCCGGCGCCACAATCGGCTGGTGTTTCGCCCCGTGCGCAGCATCCTGCGCAGCGACGCCGAAGCCGAGCATGGCGTGATGCGGCGCGCGGCGCGGCGCTCTACGCGCGTTGCGCCGGCTGCCACTCGCTGGCGGCCGACCGCACCGGGCCGCGCCACTGCGGCTTGCCGGGGCGCAGGGCCGGCGCCGGCGCGGCTTTTGCCTACTCGCCGGCGATGGCCAAGGCCGGCCTTGTCTGGAACGACGACACCTGGAGCGCTACCCGCGCAACCCGGCGGCCACCGTGCCCGGCACCGGCATGACCTATGCGGGCGGGCCGCACGCGCCGGAGCGCCGCGACCTGGTGGCCTCCCTGCGGCGCGCGGGCGGCGCACCGGAGTGCCGCCGCTGAAGCACGCGGTGGGGCGCAGGCCACACCGACCTGCGCCCCACGCAAGCGCGGTGCAACAATGGCCGT
>NZ_JAQGLS010000208.1 GCF_028292805.1 Ramlibacter sp.
TGGCCGGCAGCAGCTGCCGCTCGGCCGCGGCCAGCGGCCGCACAGTGGCGTAGCCGCGCAGGAAGGCGGCAGCGCGCCCGGGGTCGCTGGCGCCGGTGGCCAGGTCGATGGCCCAGTCGTTCAGGCAGACCGCGATGTCGAACAGCCAGCTGTCGACGCCGGCGAAGTAGAAGTCGAAAAAGCCGGTCAGGCGGCCGTGCTCGAACATCACGTTGTCGCGGAACAGGTCGGCGTGGATGGGCCCGCGCGGCAGCGCCGCGTAGGTGGCGCCGGCCGCCACGTGGTTCTGGAAGGCCAGCTCGCTGCGCAGCAAGGCGGCCTGCGCCGGCTCCAGGAACGGCAGCACCACCGGCACCGTCTCGTTCCACCAGGGCAGGCCACGCAGGTTGGGCTGGCTGCGCCCGTAGTCGCGCGCCGCCAGGTGCATCCGCGCCAGCATCGCCCCCACTTCGGCGCAGTGTTGCGGCGTCGGCGCCAGCTCGCTGTGGCCGGCCAGCCGGTTGACCACCGCGGCGGGCTTGCCGCAAACCTGGTGCAGGATGTCGCCGCTGGCGTCGCCCGCCGGGTCCGGCACCGGGATGCCGTGCCGGGCCAGGTGCTTCATCAGGTGCAGGTAGAACGGCAGCTGCTGCGCCGTCAGCCGCTCGAACAGCGTCAGGACATAGTCGTGGACCTGCCCGTCCTGCTCGGCGGTGACGAAGTAGTTGGTGTTCTCGATGCCGCCCTGGATGCCGCGCAGCGCGCGCAGCTCACCCAGCCGCAGCGCGCGCAGCAGCGCGCCCGCCTCGGCCTGCGAGACTTCGGTGAAGACCGCCATCAGAAGGCCAGGAGGTTCCAGACCCGCTGGCTGCCGCCGCCGGACAGCCCTTCGCGGCGCTCGGCGGGGCGGCTGCGCGCCAGGTCGTTGGGCTGCATCTCGTAAGGCGGCACCGCCGCCTTGGGCTGCACCGTGATGCTCTGGGTTTCGCCGCCGACGCGCACTTCCTCGATGCGGTTGCCGCCGTCCTCGGTGCGGATGCGCTCGATCTTCTGGTTCTTGCGCGGATCGAGCTCCGGGCCGCGGTCGAGCGGGGCCTGCGCCGCGGCGGCGCCGCAGGCAAGGAGGGCAAGGAGCGGCAGGAGCAAACGCATGGGCCCGATTGTAGGGGGGTCGGGGCCCGCAGGCACAATGCCGCACCATGGACGAGACCGACGCAGTACCCACCCCTGAACCCAAGATCCTGCTGCTGGTCGACGGCTCCAGCTACCTGTACCGCGCATTCCACGCGATGCCCGACCTGCGGGCGGTGCCGGGCGACCCGTCCAGCCCGGCCACCGGCGCCATCCGCGGCATGATCAACATGATGACGAAGCTGCGGCGCGACATCCGCGCCGACTACGCCGTCTGCGTCTTCGACGCCCCCGGCAAGACCTTCCGCGACGACGTCTATCCCGAGTACAAGGCGACGCGCTCGCCGATGCCGGACGATCTGCGCGCGCAGATCCCGGCCATCCACGAGGTGGTGCGCCTGCTGGGCTGGAAGGTGCTGAACGTGCCCGGCGTCGAGGCCGACGACGTGATCGGCACGCTGGCCTGCATGGCCACCGGGCAGGGCATCAGCACCATCATCTCCAGCGGCGACAAGGATCTGTCGCAGCTGGTCAACGAGCGCGTGACCGTGATCGACACGATGAACGACCGCACCCGCGACGTCAAGGGCGTGGAGGCCGAGTTCGGCGTGCCGCCGCGGCTGATGGTTGACTACCAGACGCTGGTCGGCGACACGGTCGACAACGTGCCGGGCGTGGCCAAGGTCGGCCCCAAGACGGCGGTCAAGCTGCTGCTGCAGTACGGCTCGCTCGACGCCCTGGTGGAAAGGGCGCACGAGGTCAAGGGCGCCGTCGGCGAGAACCTGCGCAAGGCGCTGGACTGGCTGCCCAAGGGCCGCGAGCTGCTCACCGTGCGCACCAACTGCGACCTGAAGGACCATATCCCCGGCCTGCCGGCGCTGGAAGACATCGTGATCGGCGGCCAGGACGTCGAGCCGCTCAAGGCCTTCTACGAGCGCTACGGCTTCAAGGGCCTGGTCAAGCAGCTGGAAGAACACGACGTCCAGCCCGAACTGGTGGCCGAGCACGCCAAGCGCACGCGCGTGGCCGGCCAGCCCGCGGCGCCGGGGCTGTTCGACGAACCCGACCTGTCGGGCCTGTCGCAAGCCAGCACGCTGCACTACGAAACCATCTTCACCTGGGAGCAGTTCGCCACCTGGGAGCAGCGGATCGAGGCGGCTGGGCTGGTCGCGCTCGACACCGAGACCACCTCGCTGGACGAGATGCGGGCCGAGATCGTCGGCCTGTCGTTCAGCACCGAGCCCGGCTTGGCGGCCTACATCCCGCTGGCGCACGACTCCCAGGGCGCGCCCGACCAGTTGCCGCGCGACGAGGTGCTGCAGCGCCTGCAAGGCTGGCTGGAAGACCCCGAAAAGAAGAAGCTGGGCCAGCACGTCAAGTACGACCGCCACGTGTTCGCCAACCACGGCATCGAGGTGCGCGGCTACGTCCACGACACCATGCTGGAGAGCTACGTGCTGGAAGTGCACAAGCCGCACGGGCTGGCCAGCCTGGCAGAGCGCCACCTGGGCCGCACCGGCATCGACTATGAAACGGTGGCCGGCAAGGGCGTGCACCAGATCACCTTCAACCAGGTGCCAGTCGACAAGGCGGCCGAGTATTCCTGCGAAGACTCCGACCAGACGCTGGACGTGCACCTGGCGCTGTGGCCCAAGCTGGAGCGCGACAGCCGGCTGCGCTTCATCTACGACCTGGAGATGCAGTCCAGCGAGGTGCTGTACCGGATCGAGCGCAACGGCGTGCTAATCGACGGCCAGGCGCTGGCGCAGCAAAGCCACGAGCTGGGCACCCGCATCATGCAGCTGGAACGCGAGGCGCACGAGCTGGCCGGCCAGCCGTTCAACCTGGGCAGCCCCAAGCAGATCGGCGAAGTGCTGTTCACCAAGCTGGGCCTGCCGGTGGCCAAGAAGACGGCCAGCGGCGCGCCGAGCACCGACGAAGAAGTGCTGGAAAAGCTGGCGGAAGACTATCCGCTGCCGGCCAAGCTGCTGGAGCATCGCGGCCTGTCCAAGCTCAAGGGCACTTACACCGACAAGCTGGCGCAGCTGGCCCATCCGCGCACCGGCCGGGTCCACACGCACTACGCGCAGGCGGTGGCGGTGACCGGGCGCCTGTCCAGCAACGAGCCCAACCTGCAGAACATCCCGATCCGCACCACCGAAGGCCGGCGCGTGCGCGAAGCCTTCGTGGCGCCGCCGGGCTGCTGCATTGCCAGCGCCGACTACAGCCAGATCGAGCTGCGCATCATGGCGCACATCAGCGAGGACGAGGCGCTGCTGCGGGCCTTCCGCGACAACGTCGACGTGCACCGCGCCACCGCCTCGGAAGTCTTCGGCCTGCCGCTGGACCAGGTCTCGAGCGAGCAGCGGCGCTATGCCAAGGTGATCAACTTCGGCCTGATCTACGGCATGAGCGCGTTCGGGCTGGCGCGCAACCTGGGCATCGAGACCGCAGCGGCCAAGAGCTACATCGATCGTTATTTCCAGCGCTACCCGGGCGTGAAGAACTACATGGACGAGACGCGGCTGTCGGCCAAGAGCCGCGGCTATGTCGAGACGGTGTTCGGCCGCCGCCTGTACCTGCCCGAGATCAACTCACCCAATGGCCCGCGCCGCGGCGGCGCCGAGCGCCAGGCCATCAACGCGCCCATGCAAGGCACGGCGGCCGACCTGATCAAGCTGGCCATGGTGAAGGTGCAGCAGGTGCTGGACCGCGACAACCGCAAGACCAAGATGATCATGCAGGTGCACGACGAACTTGTGTTCGAGGTGCCGCAGGACGAAGTCGAGTGGCTGACCACCGAAATTCCGCGGCTGATGGCGGGCGTGGCGGAGTTGAAGGTGCCGTTGCTGGCGGAGCTGGGTGTCGGGCCGAACTGGGACCAGGCGCACTGAACACGGAGCATGGTTCCGGGGCGGGCGCGGGACCACGAAACAGCATGTCGTTGCGGGCTCGACCCGCGATCGAGGCCTTCAACCGCAGCGCACTTTCGCCACCCGGTTGCCGGCCTCGATCTCCAGGTTCACCCGCTCGGCGCTGAAGTCCATGGTGACGGCTCGCCCGGGGCGGACCACGCGCGCCAGCTTGGCGCCGCTGCGGCGGCGCACCTCGTCCACCAGCGCGTCGGTGAAGATGTAGCCCACCGCGAACTGCGCCGCCTGCGCGTTGCAGGTGCCGGGCACCGGCGTCGCCTGCTGCTGTGCGCAGGCGCAGGCCAGGCAGGCCGCGAACAAGGTGGAAAGCAGGAGGGTAGGGCGCATGGCAACAGGGCTGCGGCCATTCTAGGGCGCGTCCTGCCTGGCAAGCCGTAGGAGGCGGCCGACCTGCGCGTGGGTTCGCCACCGGCAAACCGGCACGTTGCGCAGCCCCGACACTGGCAGGATGGCTCCATCCAACAATCCGCCGGCGGGCGAGCCCGCGCCCCAGCTGCTGCAGGTGCGCCTGGACGTCAACGGCGCCGCGCACGACCTCACCCTGGACAGCCGCACCACGCTGTTGGACGCGCTGCGCGAACACCTGCAGCTGGCCGGCAGCAAGAAAGGCTGCGATCATGGCCAGTGCGGCGCCTGCACGGTGCTGGTGGACGGCCGCCGCATCAACGCCTGCCTGAGCCTTGCAGTGATGCACGACGGCCAGCAGGTCACCACCATCGAAGGCCTCGGCCAGCAACGCAGCCTGCATCCGCTGCAGGCCGCCTTCGTCAAGCACGACGGCTTGCAGTGCGGCTATTGCACGCCGGGCCAGATCTGCTCTGCCGCCGGCATGCTGCGGGAGTTGCGGGACGGCATGCCCAGCCATGTCACCGACGACCTGGCCGCGGCGCCGCTGCTGCACGCGGACGAGATTCGCGAGCGCATGAGCGGCAACCTGTGCCGCTGCAGCGCCTACCCGAACATCGTCGATGCCATCCTGGAAGTAGGGCAGGCCGGATGAAAGCCTTCGCCTACGAACGCGCGACCAGCCCGGCGCAAGCCGCGCAACTGGTGGCGGCCCGATCCGACGCCAGGTTCATCGCCGGCGGTACCAACCTGCTGGACCTGATGAAGCTTCGCATCGAGGCGCCGGCGCTGGTGGTGGACGTCAACCGGCTGGACCTGGATCGCATCGAGGACACCGCCGAGGGCGGACTGCGCATCGGCACGCTGGTGCGCAACGCCGACCTGGCGGCCGACGCCCGCGTGCGCGAACGCTATCCGGTGTTGAGCCGGGCGCTGCTGGCCGGCGCCTCCGGCCAACTGCGCAACAAGGCCACCACCGGCGGCAACCTGCTGCAGCGCACCCGCTGCTACTACTTCTACGACCCGTCCAAACCGTGCAACAAGCGCGCGCCCGGCAGCGGCTGTTCGGCAATCGGCGGCTTCAACCGCAACCACGCCGTGCTGGGCGCGAGCGAGCACTGCATTGCCACCCACCCGTCCGACATGGCGGTGGCGATGCGGGTGCTGGATGCGCAGGTGGAGACCGTCGCCGGCGACGGGGCCGGCCGCGTGATCCCCATCGCGGACTTCCACCGCCTGCCGGGCGACACGCCGGACATCGAGACGACGCTGCGACACGGCGAGTTCATCACCTCGGTGTTGCTGCCACCGCCGCCGCCGGGGCGGCAGGTCTACCGCAAGGTGCGCGACCGCGCTTCCTATGCCTTCGCGCTGGTGTCGCTGGCGGCGATCGTCGATGCTGGCGATGGCGTGGTGCGGGCTGCCCGCCTGGCATTCGGCGGCCTGGCGCACAAGCCCTGGCGCGCGCCGGCCGCCGAAGATGCGCTGCGCGACGCCAAGCTCGGCGAGCAAGCCTTCAATGCCGCCGGCGACGCCGTGCTGCGGGGCGCGCGCGGCCATGGCCACAACGACTTCAAGATTCCGCTGGTGCGGCGGGTGCTGGCCGGCGTGCTGGCGCAGGCTTGCCAGCCGCGAGGGACCCCCTGATGGAGATGAACCGGCCGGCGCCGCCGAACGCGCTCGACGAAAACCGCCATGGCCAGATCGGCCGCGCCCTGGACCGCGTGGACGGTCCGCAGAAAGTGGCCGGCGCCGCCCCCTACGCCTACGAAGTGCGCCACGGTGAGCCGCCCGCGTATGGCTGGATCGTCGAGGCGACCATCGCCCGTGGCCGCGTGCGCAGCGTCGATGCCACCGCGGCCGAACGCGCGCCCGGCGTGCTGCTGGTGATGACGCACCGCAATGTGCCCAAGCAGGCGCCCTGGGGCCCGCTGGAGATGGACGACCGCTTCGCCCGGGCCAAGCCCTGCCTGGCCGACGACCGCATCGCGCACTACGGCGAACCGGTTGCCTTCGTGGTGGCGCAGACGCTGGAACAGGCCCGCAGCGCCGCGCAGCTGGTGCGGGTGGAGTACGACCCCGAGGACGGCGCCTTCCAGCTGCAGCACAACCTGGCAGCGGCCGACAAGCCGGGCGATGACGAGGAGCCGGACAGCGCCAACGGCGACTTCGCTCAATCCTTCACGGCCGCCGCCGTGCGGGTCGACCTGCAGTACACGACACCGGTCCACATCCACGCCCAGATGGAGCCGCATGCGGCGCTGGCCTGGTGGGAAGGCGAGCGGGTGACCGTGCACTGTTCCTCGCAGCTGCTGGAGAGCGCGCAAAAATGCGTGGCCAACACCTTGCAGATCCCCCAGGAGAAGGTGCGGGTGGTCAGCCGCTTCATCGGCGGTGGCTTTGGCGGCAAGCTGCCGATCCACGCCGAAGTGATCCTGTCGGTGCTGGCGTCGCGCCAGCTCCAGCGGCCGGTCAAGACGGCGCTGACGCGCCAGCAGATGTTTCATCTGACCAGCCACCGGACCGACACGGTGCAGCAGCTCAGGCTCGGCGCCGCTGCCGACGGCACGCTGCAGGCGATCTCGCACGAATCGTGGTCGCACTGCGCGCGTTTTGACAATTACCTGGAGCCGGTGGTGGCCGCCACCCGCTCGCTGTACGCCGGCGCCCACCGCTTCACGCGCCAGCGCCACGTCAAGCTCGACCTGCCGGTGGCCGACTCGTGCCGCTCGCCGGGCGAGGCGGTGGGCATGTTGACGCTGGAATGCGCGATGGACGAACTGGCCGAGGCGCTGGGCATGGACCCGCTGGTGCTGCGGCTGAAGAACGAGCCGCAGCAGGATCCGGAAAAGCACGTGCCGTTCTCCTCCCGCCAGCTGGCGCAGTGCCTGCACGAGGGTGCGCGCCGCTTCGGCTGGGACAGTCGCAACGCGCGGCCGGCGCAGGTGCGCGAAGGACGCTGGCTGGTCGGCATGGGGATGGCCTCGGCGTCGCGCGGCAACAAGCTGCAGCCGTCCAAGTGCAAGGTGTGCCTGGGCGCCGACGGCGTGCTGGTGGCGCGCATGTCCATGACCGACATCGGCACCGGCAGCTACACCGTGTTCACCCAGGTCGCCGCCGAAATGCTGGGCCTGCCGGTGGAGCAGGTGCGCATGGAGCTGGGCGACAGCGACTTCCCGCCCACGGCCGGCTCGGGCGGTTCATTCGGCGCGGCCAGCGCCGGCTCGGCGTTGTACGACGCCTGCGAGAAACTGCGCACGAAGTTCGCCCAGTCTGCCGGCATCGATCCGGCGCACGCCGATTTCGGGGACGGCCACGTGCGCGGCGGCGGCAAGAGCGCGTCGCTGGCGAAGCTGGCCGGCCCGGAGGGCATGGAGGCGGACGGCGAAATCAGGCCGGGCGCGATGGCCAAGGCGTACTCGCAGCAGTCGTACGGCGCTTTCTTCGCCGAGGTGGCGGTGGACAGCGACAGCGGCGAGGTGCGGCTGCGCCGCATGCTCGGCGTGTTCGCCGCCGGCCGCATCCTCAACGAGAAGACGGCCCGCTCGCAGTTGCTGGGCGGGATGATCTGGGGCGTGGGCGCTGCGCTGCACGAAGCGGCGGCGATCGATCCGCGCCACGGCTTCTTCGCCAACCACGACATCGCCGAATACCACGTGCCGGTGCACGCCGACATCCCGGCGCTGGAGGTGGTGCTGCTGCCGGAGGTCGACGACAAGGCCAACCCGTTGAAGATCAAGGGGCTGGGTGAACTGGGCATCAGCGGCGCCGCCGGCGCCCTGGCCAACGCGGTCTACAACGCCTGCGGGGTGCGGGTGCGCGATTTCCCGATCACGCTGGACAAGCTGCTGCCGGGACTGCCGTAGAACCTCAACTCTTTTTCGGCTCCGAATGCAGTTCCCCGCCGGTCGCCCAGTCGGACCGCTTGACGTCGTTGAGGATCACGTCGACGTTTTCGGGCTTGCTGCCCAGCGCGTCGACGCAGGCTTGCGTGATGCCCTTGACCAGGTTCTTCTTCTGCTCGGGGGTGCGGCCTTCGAACAGGTCGACTCGGATCGTGGGCATGGGATCTCCTTGGTTGAAAAACAGCTCGCATTGTGCCGCCGCGGCCGGGCCGCACTAGACTGCGCACCTGCGACGAACAACGGAGAACGCATGCTGCGCGACGACCTGAAGGCCCAATTCGATTCCCTGCTCCCGGGTGGTTTCACCGAACAGGGCGCCACCCGGCGCACCGCTCTGAAGGCGGCGCTGGGCGTGGGCTATGCCGCCGCGGCGGCGCCGCTGATGGCGCAGACGGCGATTCGCACGTCGTCCGACGGCCTGGCCGCGGGCGAGGTGACGTACGAAGTCGACGGCTTCAAGGTTCCGGCCTACCGCGCGGCGCCGGCCGGCCGGACCGGGCTGCCGGTGGTGCTGGTGATCCAGGAGATCTTCGGCGTGCACGAATACATCGCCGACACCGCCCGCCGTTTCGCCCGCGCCGGCTACCTGGCCATCGCCCCCGAGCTGTATGCGCGCCAGGGCGATCCCACCTCGTACGGCGAGATGGCCAAGCTGATGAGCGAGGTCGTCTCCAAGGTGCCGGACGCCCAGGTCATGGCCGACCTCGACGGCGCGCTGCGCTGGGCGGCGGACAACGGCGGCGACGTCTCCAAGGCCGGCGTCACCGGCTTTTGCTGGGGTGGCCGAATCACCTGGCTGTACGCGGCCCACCGGCCCGTCAAGGCCGGCGTGGCCTGGTACGGCCGCCTGGTCGGCGCCCCCGGCGAGTTCACGCCCCGCCATCCGGCGGACGTGGCGGCCGGCCTGAGGGCGCCGGTGCTGGGCCTGTACGGCGCGGCCGACACCGGCATCCCGCTTGACACGGTTGATAAGATGAAGGCTGCCTTGGCGACCGGCTCCCCCGCCGCCCGGGCTTCGCAATTCGTGGTCTACCCCGATGCGCCGCATGCCTTCCACGCCGACTACCGCCCCAGCTTTCGCCAGGGCCCGGCCGCGGACGGTTTCAAGCGCGCACTGGAGTGGTTCCGCCAGCACGGCGTGGCGTAAGCGGCGCCGGACCCCACCAAAGGAGCCGCCCCCCGGGGCGGCTTTTCGTTCGTGACACTGATCGCCATCCTCTTCGCCACGCTCACGGCCGGCATCGGCAGCGTCTGGCTTGCCGCCGCCCTCATGCGCCTGGGCTGGTTGCCCGGCGCCGGCCCGAAATCACGCGGGCCGGCGGAGCAGCACCTGCTGAGCCTGGCCGC
>NZ_JAQGLS010000247.1 GCF_028292805.1 Ramlibacter sp.
AGTACTGCTTGATCCAGCGCTTCTCCTCGGGCGTGGGCGATTCGAGGTCGACCCAGATCGGCTGGAAGCGGGAGAGCTCCTCCAGCGACTCGATCTCTTCCTGGAAGAGTCGGCCATTGGCGAGCGTGAAGATATTGAGCATGGGGAACTGGGCTCGGGTTCCAACGATTCGGGAGGAGGGCTGGGAAGGCAGCTTTCGCGAATAACTGGATCTGACCCCAATTAATCGGAAAGCTAGCGACTAGGGTAGGTTTCCAAGATGCGCTCCAGATGACCGATGCGCGATTATGCCGCCGCGTCCCGGCAGCTTGAGCAGGGCGAGGGCGCTTACTGCTGGGCAGGCGGCGAAGGATACGTCCTACATTGCTGGGCCGGAACGTCCGACAGCATGGCTCAGGAGCGCGCCCTACATTGGGCTTCGTCTGCCGGAGAACCCTACCGGTCTTGCAAGGAGCCCAGATGATCCAGTTAGCAACCGACCCGAAAGCGAGCCGCACCAACTGGGGCGACGCCGGCGATGCTGGCGACCCTGGCGCCGACGGCAAGGAGGCATCTGCCCAGCGCCGCGGCCGCATCGGCCATGCCTGGCCCTTCCTCAGCCGCGCCGACGAGCGGCCCGCCGCGCAGCAGCAACGCCAGCGCGCCCCCAACAATCAGAGCGGAAGCTGAATCTTCCGCACGGAGAGAGCACCATGTACAAGGAACCCAAGTCCAGCAACCGCTACAACGACACGCCGCGCGACAAGCCGCATGCCGAGCGCGTCGAGCATGCGAACCTGGAGCGGCCGGGCGCCCAGGCCCATCCCAAGGCCGGCTGGAGCCGCGTCGATGCGGTCACGGCCTGGCGCATGCGCTGAGTCCGAACGCCACGCAGGTGGCAACAAAAAGGCGGCCCATGGGCCGCCTTTTTGTTGGCGTGCGCGGCCGCTTTTCCGTGCATCCAGCGCGGCCGTTTCTTCTTTGTAGCTCGGCCCTTTTCGCCTGCTTTCCATTTCGTGCGCCGGCAGGGCGGGAAAGCAATTGCCAGAGCGCCTGGCCCGCGGCATAGTGGCTGCAAGCGACCCCATGCGAGAGTTCTTCCCCACGCCAATCCAGGCGATCCACCCGAGTGCAACAGGAGGCTCCATGAACCTGACGATCAGCGGTCACCACCTCGAAGTAACCCCGGCTCTGCGCCAGTACGTGACCACCAAGCTCGATCGCATCACCCGCCACTTTGACCAAGTCGTCGACATCAGGGTCCTGCTGTGCGTCGACAAGCAAAGGGAGAGGGAACGCAGGCAGCGCGCCGGATGCACGATCCGCGTGAAAGGCAACGACATGCACGCCGAGAGCGCCCACCACGACTTGTACGCCGCCCTCGATGAACTGGTCGACAAGCTCGATCGCCAGGTCGGCCGGCACAAGACCCGGATGCAGGACCATCATCACGACGCGCCCAAGCGCCTGATGTAAATCCCAACGAGGCCCCGCAAGGGGCCTTTCGCTTTGGCGTTGTCCGCCGCGAACGGACCTGGAACGTTTTGTTGCAGTGCACCCAGCCGGGTGCATAATCCGCCCCACTCACCATGAACCGCCTCGCGTCCATCCTGCCGGCTGCCCAGGTCCTGGTCAACGTCGATGCCACCAGCAAGAAACGGGCTTTCGAAGAGGCCGGCTTGCTGTTCGAAAACCTGCACGGCCTGTCGCGCGCCCTCATCACGGACAGCCTGTTCGCCCGCGAACGGCTGGGCTCGACCGGGCTCGGCCACGGCGTCGCCATCCCGCATGGCCGCATCAAGGGCCTGAAGGCGCCGATGGCGGCCTTGTTCCAGCTGGCCAAGCCGATCGGTTTCGACGCCCCGGACGAACAGCCGGTCAACCTGCTGATCTTTCTGCTGGTGCCCGAAGCGGCGACGCAAAAGCACCTCGAGATCCTGTCCGAAATCGCCGAGCTGCTCAGCGATGCGCCGCTGCGCGAGCAGATCAAGTCCAGTGATGCCGCTGTCGACCTGCACCGGCTGATCGCCACCTGGCAGTCGGCGCAGCCGGCGGCATGAGCAAGGCGCGTCGCGCTTGAAACCCACCGCCGTCAGCGCCGATGTCCTGTTCGAAGACCACCGGGGTCAGCTCAAGTGGGAATGGCTCGCCGGGCTGGGCGCGTCCGAGCGGCGTTTCGACGAAGTCGCCGTGCGGGCGGCCCGCTCGGGTGCCGACCTGGTGGGCTACCTGAACTACATCCATCCATACCGGGTGCAGATCCTGGGCGCGCGCGAGGTCGCCTACATCACCAGCGCCACGGCCGAGGACTGCGCGCGCCGGATCGCCCGCATCGTCACGCTGGAGCCGCCGGTGCTGGTGCTCACCGATGGCCAGGCGGCGCCGGACGCGCTGCTGTCGATGTGCGAGCGGGCGCAAATCCCGATGTTCGCCACCCAGGAGCCGTCGGCGTTCGTGATCGACGTGCTGCGCGCCTACCTGTCCAAGCACTTTGCCGAGCGCACCTCGATGCACGGCGTGTTCATGGACATCCTGGGGCTGGGTGTGCTGATCACCGGCGAATCCGGCCTGGGCAAGAGCGAGCTGGGGCTGGAGCTGATCACCCGCGGCAACGGCCTGGTGGCCGACGACGCGGTGGACCTCTACCGGGTCAACCAGACCACCATCGAAGGCCGCTGCCCGGAGTTGCTGCAGAACCTGCTGGAGGTGCGCGGCATCGGCCTGCTGGACATCCGCGCCATCTTCGGCGAGACGGCGGTGCGCCGCAAGATGCGGCTGCGGCTGATCGTGCACCTGGTGCGGCGCGAGACGATGGAGCGCGAGTACGAGCGGCTGCCGTACGAGCCGCTGACTCAGGACGTGCTGGGGGTGCCGGTGCGCAAGGCGGTGATCCCGGTGGTCGCCGGGCGCAACATCGC
>NZ_JAQGLS010000280.1 GCF_028292805.1 Ramlibacter sp.
GGCGGCGCGCGTGCGCGAGCACGGCGGCGTGGTGCTGGCCAAGACCACCATGCCCGACTACGGCATGCTGTCGTCGGGGCTGTCGAGCTTCCACAAGCCTTCGCGCAACCCCTGGGACCTGGCGCGCACACCGGGCGGCTCCAGCGCCGGCGCCGGGGCCGCCGCGGCGGCCGGCTACGGCCCGCTGCACATCGGCACCGACATCGGCGGCTCGCTGCGCTTGCCGGCCGCCTGGTGCGGCATCTTCACCCTCAAGCCCAGCCTGGGCCGCGTCCCGATCGACCCGCCTTACATGGGCCGGGCGGCCGGGCCGATGACGCGCACGGTGGCCGACGCCGCCTTGTTCATGGACGTGCTGGCGCGGCCGGACGACCGCGACAGCATGGGCCTGCCGGCGCAGGACATCCGCTGGTCGGACTTCGACGCCGGCCCGGAAAAGCTGCGCGGCCTGCGCATCGGCCTGCAGCTGGAAGCTGGCTGCGGCCTGCCGGTGGAGCCGGAGATCCGGGCCGCGGTGGAGCGCGCGGCGCTGGCGTTCGAGCGGGCCGGCGCGGTGGTGGTGCCGATGCAGCCGTTCATGACGCAGGCCATGCTCGATGGCATGGACCACTTCTGGCGGATGCGCTCGCACCTGGACATGGCGGCGCTGGCGCCGGCCGCGCGGGCAAAAATCCTGCCTTACATCCGCCAGTGGGGCGAGAGCGCGTCCGGCATGACCGGCGAGGCGGTGTTTCGCGCCTTCAACCAGTTCCACCTCACGCGCGTGGCCGCTGTCAATGCCTGCCGCCCGTTCGACTACGTGCTGTCACCGGTGTCGCCCAACATGCCGGCCGGCGCGGCCATGCCCTCGCCCACCAACGACCCGCTGCGGCCGCTGGAGCACATCGGCTTCACGGTGCCGTTCAACATGTCGGAGCAGCCGTCGGCCTCGATCAACTGCGGCTACTCGCCCGAAGGCCTGCCGATCGGCCTGCAGATCACCGGCAAGCGCTTTGACGACCTCGGCGTGTTGCAGGTGGCGCGCGCCTGGGAGCTGATCCGCGAGCCGCAACGGCCCTGGCCGCTGCCGCCGTCGGAATCCATCCACCATGTCGACTGACATCCTTGGCAACCCGGTCTCGCTAGATGACCCGGGCAGCCTGGGACCGCTGAACGACTTCGTCGAAGGCTTCATCGCCAGCGAGGCGCGGGCCGCCAACATCTTCCAGGCCCAGCGCGACGGCAGCGCGCTGGTGCAGGCGTACTGCGCGGCGCTGCACATGTTCGCCGAGACCGGCGACGCGCCGGCGAGCGCGTGGCCGTTCATCGAGCGGGCGCGGGCGGCGGCGCTGCGCGCGACGCCGCGCGAGCAGCGCTTCATCGCCGCCACCGCGGCCTGGGTCGCCGGCGACGTGCCACGCGCCATCGCGCTGCACGAGGAGCAGGCGCGCGAGTTCCCGCGCGACCTGGTGTCGCTCAAGCTGGCCCACTACCACCTGTTCAACCGCGGCGACTCGCCCGGCATGCTGCGCATCGCGCTGGCCACGCTGGCCGGTGCCGCCGACGTGCCCTACCTGCACGGGATGCTGGCCTTCGCCTGGGAACAGTGCCACTTCCTGGAGCAGGCCGAAGGCGCGGCCCGCCACGCCATGGAACTGCGGCACAAGGAGCCGTGGGCGCACCACGCCCTGGCGCACGTGATGCTCACGCAGGGCCGGCTGGCCGAAGGCCATGCCTTCCTGCAGGAAGTCAGCCCCACCTGGACCGGGCTGAACTCGTTCATGGTCACCCACAACTGGTGGCACCAGGCGCTGTTCGCGCTGGAGCTGGACCTGCCCGAGCAAGCGCTGGCCATTCACGACCAGCACGTCTGGGCCGAGGTCAAGGTGTACAGCCAGGACCAGGTCAACGCGGTCTCGCTGCTGGCACGGATCGAACTGGCCGGCCACCAGGTGGGCGAGCGCTGGCAGGAGCTTGGCGCCTACCTGGCCGGCCGCGGCGCCGACCACGTGCTGCCGTTCCTGGACATGCAGTACGTGTACGGACTCGGACGCGCCGGCCGGCTGACGGAAGCGCGCCTGCTGCTGGCAGGCATCGAGCGCCATGCGGCCAGCCTGGCTGGGGACGGCGCAGCGGCCTGGCAGCAGGTCTGCGCGCCCGCCAGCCGCGGCTTGCTGGCCCATGCGCTGGGCGACTGGAACGGCGCCATCCAGGACCTGGGGCAGGCCTTGCCGCGGCTGGTGGAGATCGGCGGCAGCCACGCCCAGCGCGACCTGTTCGCGCAAGTGCATCTGGATGCGCTGGTGCGCAGCGGCCATTGGTCGGGGGCGCAGAACCTGCTGCAGCAGCAGCTGCGCGGGCAGCCGCAGTCGCTGCGCCTGAAGCGCCAGGCAGGCAAGCTCTATGCGGCGCTGGGGTTGGGCGCCGCCACCAGCTTCGCCTGGTCGTAGACCGGCTGCGGCGGCAGGTCCGCCAGGTGCCGGGTGTCGGCCCAGTCCAGGATCTCGATGCCGGTGTCGCGCACGCGGATGCGGTTCAGCCCGGCGTTGGGGATCTCGCTTTGGCGCGGCCCGTCCAGCCCGAGCGAAAGCGCCGTGCGGTAGATCATGTCGAGCACGCCGCCGTGCGTGACCACCACCAGCTTTTGCCGCGGATGCGCCGCCACCAGCCGCTGCACGGCCGCCATGACGCGGGCGTGGAACTGACGGGTGGACTCGCCCTCGGGCATGCAGTAGTCCTGCTCGAAACGCAGCCAGCCTTCCCAGCACTCGGGATGCTGCTCCTTGATGTCCTCCACGCGCATGCCGTCGACGCGGCCGAAGCTCTGCTCGCGCAGGCCGGCCTCCGTCACCGGTTGCAGCGCCAGCATGGCGGCGATGGGCTGCACCGTCTGCTGCGCGCGCAGCAGGTCGCTGGCGTAGACCGCATCCGCCGGCTCGCCCGCCATGCGGACAGCCAGCCGGCGCGCCTGCTCCAGCCCGATCGCGTTCAAGGCGCAGTCCACGTGGCCCTGGAAGCGCAGCTCGCGGTTCATCTCGGTTTCGCCATGGCGAATCAGCACCAGTTCCGTCATCGCATCAGCCCATCCATGCTTCGATTATCCGGGGCCTGGCACGTGCAGAATCACACGCTGCACACCACTGCCAACTATTCCTCAGATGCACTCCCTGGTCCTTTTGCCCGGCCTGGCCGGCGACGCGTTCATGTGGCGCGCGCAGCTGGAGGCGCTGGCGCCTTGGCAACCGCGCGTGGCCGACGTGCACACGCGCCACCACAGCATCGAGGCGATGGCCTCTGCCCTGCTCGCCGAACACCCGGGCCAGCTGGTGCTGTGCGGCGCCTCGATGGGCGGCATGGTGGCCATGGAAACGGCGCGGCAGGCGCCGGAACGCGTCGCCGGCCTGGCGCTGCTGGGCACCGACGCCACCCCGGAGTCGGACGCGATGCGGCAGTTGCGCGAAGCTGCCATCGTCCTGTTCGACCAGGGCCGGGTGCGCCAGGTCATTGAACCGAACGTCGCCTTCGCCTTCCACCCGGACAACGCGCGCCGGCCGGACCTGGTGGACGCCTACCTGCGGTTCGTGCTGGATGCCGGCGCCCAGCAGCTGACGCGCCAGAACCGTGCCGTCATTGCCCGGCCCGATGCACGCGCGCACCTGCCGCGGCTTGACTGTCCGGTGTTGGTGATGTGCGGGGAGGACGACCAGCTGACGCCGCCGGACAAGTCGCGGCAGATCGCGTCACTGGTTCCGCAGGCGCGGCTGGTGCTGGTGCCGCGCTGCGGCCATATGCTGACCATGGAGCGGCCGGATCTGGTCAACGCCACGCTGGCGGCCTGGCTGCGCGAGGTCATGCCCGCCGTGGGCAGCACCGGATTGGCCTCTGCGCGGGACTGACGGCCGGGGCTATTCGCGCCCGAGGCTGCGCACCTTTTCCACCAGCCGCTGCTGCACGCTGGTCGAGACGAACTGGTCGACCTCGCCGCCAAGCAGGGCGATCTCGCGCACGAAGGTGCTGCTGATGAACTGGTACTTCTCGCCGGGCGTCATGAAGACCGTTTCCACGTCCGGCATCAGGTGCCGGTTCATGCCCGCCAGCTGGAATTCATAGTCGAAGTCGGTGACCGCGCGCACACCGCGCACCATGGCCTTGGCGCCGCGCTCGATCACGAAGTCGCGCACCAGCCCGCTGAAGCCCTCCACCCGCACCTGCGGGTTGCCGGCCAGCGCCTCGCGCGCCATCTCGATGCGCTCCTGCATGGTGAACAAGGCTTTCTTGTGATGGCCCGCCGCCACCGCCACGATGACGGTGCCGAACAGCTGGCACGCGCGCCTCACCACGTCCTCGTGGCCCAGGGTCATGGGGTCGAATGTGCCTGGGTAGACGGCGATGACGTCATTGGCCATGTGGGGTCTCCTCAGTGGCCTGGGACGGGCGGCCGTTGGCGCGCATTATGCAACCGGACGCAACAGATGCCCGTGGACGGCGCCGGCCTTGAGGTGGCGCACGGCCTCCAGGCCGTGGCGCTCGAGGGCTTCGCCGCTCCACTGCACCGGCGCCTCGAGGTAGATGAAGCCAGCGGGGACCAGCGCCGGCCGCGCGGCCGCCAGCGCCTTGTCGAACAACTGGGAGTCGAACGGCGGGTCGATGAACACCAGGTCAACGCTGGCTGGCCGCAGGCCGGCCAGCACGCTCAAGGCATTGCCACGCTGCACCCGCACGTTGCCGGCTTGCAGCCGCTTGGCGATGCCGCGCAGCTGGTCGACCAGCTCGCCCTCGGACTCCACCAGCAACACCTCGGCCGCGCCGCGCGAAGCGGCCTCCAGCCCCAGGGCCCCGGTGCCGGCGAAAGCGTCCACGCAGCGCCAGCCGGTCAGGTCGTGCCCGAGCCAGTTGAACAGCGTCTCGCGCACGCGGTCGGGCGTGGGCCGCAGGCCCGGCCGGTCCAGCACCGGCAGGCGCGTGCGCTTCCAGATGCCGCCGATGATGCGGACTTCATGCGGCGCGGTGCGGGCGGGGGCAGTACTTTTGCGGACCATGGGGCGAGCTTAAAGCCTGCGGCCGTCCGAAAAAAAAGGGCACGACTTTTGGTCGCGCCCTACTCCCTGTGAACTCTCTGATTGCTTCTGTGTGACAGACGCCAGGTCATTGTCGCGGCCCGAAAAAAATCCTGCACGGGCGCCCCTGTCAGAGTTGACAGGGGGGCCGGCAAGATCGTTCGCTTACTGTCGGCCCGGCGCCACATCGGCCCCCAGGACCACCGTCACCATCCGGTCCGGCTGCAGCTTGCGGGCGAAGGCGGCCTTGATGTCGGCGGCCGTGACGCGCTCGACCTGCCGGGTCCAGGTGTCCAGATAGTCGAGCGGCAGGTTGTGCCAGGCGATCGCCGCCAGGTTGTCCAGCAGCTTGCGGTTGCTGTCGATGCGCAGCGCGAAGCCGCCCACCAGGAAGTCCTTGGCCGCCTTCAGCTCGGCTTCGGTGGGGCCTTCGGCCACGAAGCGGCGCAGCACGTCCCTGGACACCTGCACCGCCTGCGCCGCCTGGTCCGGCCGCGTCTGCAGTCCCAGCGTGAAGGCGCCGGCGTGCATGCCGGGGGCGAAATAGCTATAAATGCTGTAGCTCAGACCCCGCTTTTCGCGCACCTCGGTGGTCAGGCGCGAGACGAAGCCGCCGCCGCCCAGCGTGTAGTTGCCCACCAGCAGAGGAAAGTAGTCCGGGTCGTCGCGCCGGTACCCCGGCTGGCCGATCAGCACGTGGGCCTGGGCCGAGGCGAACGGGATGCTGCGCTCCACCGGGGCCGCCAGCGTCGCCACTTCGGCCACCGGCGGCAGCGCCTCGCACTGGCTGGCCGGCAGCCGCGCCAGCAGGCTGGTGGCGAGCTGGTCGGCCTGCGCCCGGGTGACGGCGCCGACGATGCTCACCTTGGCCCGGCACGGCCGCACCAGCCGGTAGTGCTCGCGCATGTCCTGCACGGTGATGCGCGCCAGCGTCTGCTCGGTCATGTCGTAGCCGTAGGGGTGCGAGCCATAGACGGCCGTGTGGAAGCTGCGGTTGGCGATCGTGGCCGGCCGCGTGTTGGCTTCGCGAATCGACGCGTTCATGCGCTGCCGATCGCGCAGCCACACCGCCTCGGGAAACGACGGCTCGCCGATCTGGCGCGCGCCCAGTACCACCGCCTTGGCCAGCAGTTGCGGATAGGTCAGGGACCGCAGCGAAAAGCTCATGCGATCCGAGCCCGCGCTGGCGCCGAAGCCGGCGCCCAGGTCGGCCCAGGCCTCGCCCAGCTGGTTCTCGTCCAGCGCCGGCTGGCCGTCGCGCGCCGCGATGCCCTTGGACGTCATGGCGGCCGTCACGCTGGCCAGGCCCACCTTGTCGGCGGGGTCGCGCCGGCCGCCGGCGTC
>NZ_JAQGLS010000282.1 GCF_028292805.1 Ramlibacter sp.
CCCGATCGGCGCGGCGGTGGGCGGCGCCGTTGGCGCCGTCGTAGGCGGGCTGGCCGGCAAGGCCGCGGCCGAGGCCGTCAACCCGACCGCAGAGGAAGCATTCTGGAAAGAGAACTATGCCAGGGAGCCTTACTACGAGTCCGGCCGCAGCTTCGACGACTACGGCCCGGCCTACCGCCTGGGCCTGTCGGGCCGCAGCCGCTACGATGACCCGTGGACCAGCGTCGAGCCGAAGCTGGCCTCCGAGTGGGAGACCACGCGCGGCAGCTCCAGCCTGGGCTGGGACCGCGCCAGCCACGCCTCCAGGGCGGCCTGGCAGCGCGCCGACCAGCAGTACCGCGGCGCGGGCAGCTCCGCCTCCGGCATGGGCGCCGCCGGCATGGTGGGCGCGGCCCAGTCGGCCGGCGACGACAGCGGCAGCAATGCCGACGTGCTCGACGTGCTCAAGGACCTGGCCGAGTGCAGCAAGGACGGCGAGTACGGGTTCCGCGAGTGTGCCGAGCAGGCCAAGCGGCAAGACCTCAAGACCACGTTCCTGCAACGCGCCGACGACTGCCGCTCGGCCGCGCAGGAGCTGAACCAGCTGGTGCGCCAGCACGGCGGCAGCGTGGATGAGGGCGGCAGCGCGATGGGCGCCATGCACCGCGGCTGGGTTTCCATCAAGTCCAAGCTGACCACGTACGACGACAAGGCCGTGCTGGAAGAGTGCGAGCGCGGCGAAGACAACGCCAAGGCCCGCTACAAGAAGGCACTGGAAAAGAACCTGCCGGCGGCCGTCCGCACGGTGGTCGAGCGCCAGTACCAGGGCGTGCAGCGCAACCACGACCAGATCAAGATGCTGCGCGACCAGGCACGGCTAAGCACCTGAAAATCGCTGCGCGATTTTCAGGTGCTTGATCAGTGTGGCCAGGACCGGCAAGGCCGGATCCTCGCCACATGGGAAACCGGGCCGCGCGATGCGGCCCGGTTCTCGTTGAAAGGGCCCAATGAGCGAAAAGACGGCACTGCAGAAATACCGCGACAAGCGCAACTTCGACGCCACGCCGGAGCCGGCCGAGGGCGGCGAAGCGAACGACGCTGCACGCAGCTTCGTGATCCAGAAGCACTGGGCCACCCGGCTGCACTACGACTTTCGCCTCGAACTCGATGGCACGATGAAAAGCTGGGCGGTGCCCAAGGGCCCCAGCTACGACCCGGCGGACAAGCGCATGGCGATGCCGACCGAGGACCACCCAATCGCGTACAACAAGTTCGAAGGCACCATCCCCGCCGGCAACTACGGCGCCGGCAAGGTGATCATCTGGGACAAGGGCACCTGGATCCCGCTGGAAGATCCGCACGAGGGCATGCGCGAGGGCAAGCTCAAATTCGAGCTGCGCGGCCACAAGATGCAGGGCCACTGGACGCTGGTGCGCATGAAGGGCCGTGGCAAGGGCCGCGAGGACCCCTGGCTGCTGATCAAGGAACGAGACGCGCTGGCCCGCCCGGCTACCGAGTTCAGCCTGGTGGACGAACTGCCGGACAGCGTGCAGTCGCTGGACGACCGTCCTCGGTCAACGTCAAACTCGGAATCAAGATCGAAGCAGGCAGCCGCTCCCACCCCCATGGACGGCCCGCCCGCCGGCGCCCGCGCCGCCGCCCTGCCTGCCACGCTGCAGCCGCAGCTGGCCGTGCTGGTGGACGAGCCGCCTCGGGACGTGCAGGACTGGGTGTTCGAGATCAAGTTCGACGGCTACCGGATGCTGGCCCGGGTCGAAGGCGGCGCGATCGCGCTGGTCACGCGCAACGGCAACGAGTGGACGGGCAAGCTGTCTGGCCTGGTCAAGGCGCTGCAGTCCATGGACCTGCCGGACGGCTGGTACGACGGCGAGATCATCATGCCAGGCGCCGACGTGCCGGCCGACTTCCAGGCGCTGCAGGGCGCGTTCGACAGCGCGCGCACCGAGCAGATCGTCTACTACCTGTTCGACGTGCCCTTCTGCGCCGGCCAGGACTTGCGCGACGTGCCTCTGGTCCGCCGCCGCGAGGTGCTGCAACGCATCGTCCAGCGCCAGCCACACCCCAACGTGCGCTTCAGCGAGGTGTTCGACGCGCCGCCGGCGCAGATGCTGCAGTCGGCCTGCCAGCTCGGGCTGGAAGGCGTGATCGCCAAGCGCGCGGATTCGGTCTACATGGGCCGCCGCTCCAGCGACTGGCTCAAGCTCAAGTGCAAGCAACGCCAGGAGTTCGTGATCGGCGGCTGGACCGACCCCAAGGGCAGCCGCACCGGCATCGGTTCCCTGCTGCTGGGCGTGCATGAAGACGACGGCAAGCTGCGCTACGCCGGCAACGTGGGCACCGGCTTCAACGAGCAGTCGCTGCGCGAGCTGCGCAGCCAGTTCGACGCGCTGGCCGCCGAACGCTCGCCGTTCCAGGCCGGTACCGGGCTGCCGCGCGGGGCCCACTGGATCGCCCCGCAGCTGGTGTGCGAAGTCTCGTTCGGCGAGTGGACGCGCGACGGCAAGATCCGCCACTCGGTGTTCCATGGCTTGCGCAGCGACAAGCCGCCGCAGGCGGTCGGCGTCGAGCCGGTGCTGCCGGCGCCCGAGGCCGGCAAGCCCGCGGCCAAGCCCTCCAAGGCGAAGGACAGCGTGACGGGGGCGGTCGCCCTGCCGGCCAGCCTGCACGTGAGCAACCCGGAGCGGGTGATCGATGCGCAAAGCGGCACGACCAAGATCGCGCTGGTGCGCTACTACGCGCTGGTCGGCGCGCTGATGATGGACCACCTGCACGGGCGTCCCATCTCGATGGTGCGCGCACCCGACGGCGTCGAGGGCCAGCTGTTTTTCCAGAAACACCTGGACCGCTACAAGATGGCCGGCATTGCGCAGCTCGACCCGAAGATCTTCCCCGGCCACCCGGCGATGCTGGAGGTGGTCTCGGCGCAGGGGTTGCTGGCCGCCGCGCAGATGAACGTGATCGAGTTCCACACCTGGAACGGCGTCAAGGGCGCCATCGACAAACCCGACCGGATGACTTTCGACATCGACCCGGGTGAAGGCGTAGGCTGGCCGCAGATCCAGGAGGCGGCGAACCTCGTGCGCGCCATGCTCACCGAGCTGGAGTTGCCTTGCTTTCTCAAGACCAGCGGCGGCAAGGGGCTGCACCTGGTCGTGCCCTTGCGCAAGCTGCTGGACTGGGACACGGTCAAGGATTTTTCGCAGGCAGTCGTGCAGCACATGGCGCACACCCTGCCCGGCCGCTTCGTCGCCAAGAGCGGCCCGACCAACCGCGTGGGCCGCATCTTCATCGACTACCTGCGCAATGGCTACGGCGCGACGACGGTCTGCGCCTGGTCGGCCCGGGCCCGTCCGGGGCTGGGGATCTCGGTGCCGGTGCGCTGGGACGAACTGGCGTCGCTGAAGTCCGGCGCGCACTGGACGGTGGGCAGCGTGCACACACGGCTGGACCAGGGCAACGAGCCGTGGGCGGACTATGAAAAGAGCCGCACCGCGCTCGGCACCGCGATGAAGAAGCTGGGCTTCGAGCGGGCTTGAGCCCCGACTGCAGGAAAGACCCTGCGGCACGGACTTCTTCGCGCTTTCCCCTTGGCCAGGGAGGCGGAGCCGGAACGAGCGTTATTCCACCGTGGCGCTTTCGCGCAGTGTCTTGATTCGGGCTTGCAGGGTTTGCCTGGCAAGAGCCTGGATCAACTGGGGCTTGACCTGGGCCATCGCAGGAGCGGTGAAGGGGCGCTGCTCTTCGAGCCGCAGTACCTGCCATCCGGCGCTGGTTTCCACGGGCGCGGCGGCGAGCTGCCCTTTCTCCAGCCCCTGCAGCGCCTTGACCACCGCCAAAGACAGCCTGCCCAAAGGCATCCAGCCGGTCAGCCCCCCCGACTCCCGGGTATTTGCATCGCTGGAAAACTGTGTGACCACCTGCGCGAAGGGGGCGCCGCCCCTGAGCTGCGCATGAACTTCTTTCGCCTGCTTTTCGTCCGCTACCAGCACATGGCGCAGGCGAATTTCCTGCGTGCCCAAGGCCTGAACCTGGCGTTGGTATTCAGCCTGGATGGCGGCATCCGAGTGCTGAACGCCTTGCAGCACCTGCTGCTGCCAGGCTTGCGCGAGGGCATTTTGACGCGCCAGATCAAGCCTGGCCCGAACCTGCGGCTGCTGGTCCAGACCAGCCTTCACCGCCGCCTGCGCCATCAGGGTCTGATTGATCAGCGTCTCACGCAGCACCGATTGAAGTTGCGGCGTGTTGACTGCACCGCGGGCGATCTGTTCCTGGAGGAGAAGCTGGCCAGGCTCGGGCGGCTGTGCCTCGCCATTGACGCTGACCGCGAACGCGGCGGGCGACTGAGCCAGGCCAGGGCTTGCAGTTGTCAGCCCGGCCAGGAGAGCGGCGGACAAAGCGAGCATGGAACGCGAAAAGCAAGCGGGCAAGGGTATCTGCATAAAAAGTTACCAAGGGTTCAGGCTGAAAAACAAAACGGGCTGCCCTGGTTTAGTAGCCCTTCGGCAGGGTCTTGGTTCCGCCAGCCACTTCGACGGCCAGCTGGCTCGGCGCCAGTCCTGTGACCTGACTCACGCGTATCGAACCGGCCTGGGTTGTCAGCTTGCTGATTCCGACGGGTCCGGCGACCGACAGGGTGCCGAGGCTGATGCTGCCAGACCTGGCAAGCACATCCAACAAGCCATTGCTCACATACAAGCCACTGCCCGAAATCGCGTTTCCACCTGTCCAGGAATTTGCGGCATCCAGCTTGATCCCGGTGCCGGCCCAAAGCGTTCCGAACGCCAGGCCACCTGCAGTGGACATCGCGCTGATCATGCCCCCTGACCCGGTCGTCAGGTTGCCCAGCGCGGCATGGCTGCCGCTGGTGATGGTGATGTCACCGCTGGCCTGGCCAGCGCTTAGAAAGGTGCCGCCGCCCGACTCCAGCAAGGCATCGCCCATCGTCACGGTGAAGCTCCGAATGGTCAGCGCCTCGCTGCTGCGGGCGCTGAAGGAGGTCCTGGCGGTGGCGGCGTTGATGGTGACTGCACCGGCCAGCGACTCCACATCGACGCTTGACGTGACGCTGGTCAGCGAGCCGGCAGTCAGCCCGGTGCCTGCAGCCAGGGTCAAACCGGTTTGCGCCCTGAGGATGTTGGCCGTCATCGCCCCATTTGCATCGGCTGCAATGCTGCCGGCCGTGGAGGTCAGAGTGCCAAAAAGCGCGCCGCCTTGGCTTCGCAGGTTCATGGCCCCGCTGGTCGTGCCGGTGCCGGCAACGATCAGGTCGGTGCCAGCCACCAGGCTGGCCGTGGCCGCGCCGAAGGCCTTGACGGTCAGCGCATCGCCGCTGGCGGCGTTGAACGCTGTCTTGGCGATGACGCTGTTCATCAAGAGCGGGCCGCTGCCAGTGGTCACATCCACGCGGGACGTGACGCTGGTCAACGAACCGGCTGTCAACCCGGCGCCTGCCGACAGTTCCAGCCCGGTTTGCGCTCTGAGGGTGTTGGCCGTCATCGAGCCTGCGGCATCGGCTGTGATGCTGCCGGCCGATGACATCAGGGTGGCAAAGACGGCGTAGCCATCGCTGCGCAAGTCCATGGCGCCGCTGGTCGTGCCCGTGCCGGCAACGGTCAGCCCGGTACCCGCCTCCAGCCTGGCCGTGGCGGCGTTGAAGGCCTTGATGGTCAGCGCATCGCCGCTGGTGGCGTTGAACGCTGTCCTGGCGATGACGCTGTTCATCAAGAGCGGGCCGCTGTCCGTGGACACATCCACGCGTGACGTGACGCTGGTCAGCGAGGCGGCGGTCAAGCCGGTGCCTGCCGACAGGTCCAGCCCGGTCTGCGCCCTGAGGGTATTGGCCGTCATCGAGCCTGCGGCATCGGCTGTGATGCTGCCGGTCGTTGAGGTCAGGCTGCCCAATAGCGCGTCTCCAGCGCTTTGCAGGTCCATGGCGCCGGTGGTGGCGGCAGTGCCGGCAACGATCAGGTCGGTGCCCGCCTTCAAGTTCGCCGTGGCGGCATTGAGGGAGCCAACGGACATCGCACCTTGCAGCGCCCGCGCGTCGAACACGGTCTTGGCGATGACCGCACCGGCGCTGAGTGATCCACCTGTGGAAGCCAGATCAATCCGCCCTGCGGTCGATGCCAGCTTGCCGAAATCGGCATTCCCGCCGGCCCGTGCAACCATGTCGCCGGGCAGGGATGCGGAAGAGACAGCCATGTCGCCGCCCGACGTCACCGCCACGTTGCCACGTGCGGTGCTCACCGTGCCCGCGCTCAGGTCGCCGCGAGCGGCAGTCAGGGCAACATCTTCGATCGCGGACACCCTTTGGGCTTCCAGGTTGCCCGCGTCGGTGGCGGCATGCACGGAAGACATGGCGCTGGTCAGCATCGACGCTTGCAGGCCGGTCCCGGCCGTGATCGTCACCGCCCCCCTGGCCGATCCCGCCAGCAGGGACGCTGCTTGGCCGGCGCTCACCGAAAGCAGTCCTGTGCTGCTGCTGGCGTTGGTCAGACCGATGTTACGCACCGCGCTCAGTGCCACGTCGCCCTGCGCGCCGGTGAAGGCTACCGACAGATCGGCGCCGCTGGCCATCGCGACCTTCCCGGCCGATGCCAGCACGCTGGTTGCCTTGATGTCGCCCGCCGCCCGGACATCCATGTTGTTGGCGGCTCTCCAGGTCACGCCCTGCACGCTGCCGCCCAGCGCGGCCAGGTTCAGGTCGCGCCCCGCTGAAGCCGAGGTCAGCTCGATCGAGCCATCTGCAGTGGCTGCAACGTCCCGGTTGGACAGCACGCTGCCCAGGGCGATGTCACCATCGGCGCTCAGGCTGATGCCACCTGTGCCGGCTGTCACGTTGCTGCCGGTGATGTCACCGCCGGCGCCGATCACGACCTGGCCGCCGGCGTTGTACATCACCCCGGTGATGTCACCACCGGCCTCGGCAAAGATGCTTGCACGCGCCCTCACCGCCGCCGTGTTGTGCATGTTGCCTGTCGCGGTGGCGAAAAAGTCGAGTCCGGAATTGACCGCATTCAGGCTGAGATCGAATCCGGCCGCTCCCTGCAGGTACACGGAATACCCCAGGGCGGAAGTGGCATTGACACCGCCGGAACCGACCTTGACCACCATCGGATTTCCGGATTCCCCGACCGATCCACCCAGCGCGGTGAGCGTGAGTGTGCTGGCCTCGATCGAACGAACGGCACGGTCGCCGGCTCCAGGGTAGTTGGTCACCGCACGGGCGTCATGAATGGCACCGGTGGCCGACAGCGTGGCGCTGCCCGGGGTGTAGATGTCGGCGGCGCGCATGTCGCCGATTTCATGGATCCAGATGCCGTCGTTCGCACGCGCCACCAGCGTGCCGGTGGCGTTGTTGGCCAGGGTGATCTGCAGCGGCGTGGCGGCCGAGCCGATGCTGCCCTGGGCCGCTTCCAGCACCGCCTTGCGGGCCTGGATGGCAGACACGCCGGCATTGGCAACGCTCAGGATGGAGTCCGTCACCTTGATGCGAACCTCACCGGGCGCCTTGATCAACTCCAGATTGGCGGTGCCGCCGCTGGTGTAGGTAGCGGTCGTGTCGGCACCGAGATAGACGAAGCCGCTGGACTCCACGTTCAGGCGGTTCGACAGCACGTTGAAGGTGTCTTTTTTGACCACCGTGAGCGTCCAGTCGTCCCGGTTCAGGACCATGTCGTCGCTCTCGGCCGACATGATCGCCAGGCGCTCATCGGCCGTCAATTCGGGTGCCAGCCCCCGGGCGATGCGGTCTTCGCGCCTGAGCGATATCACCACCTGCCCGTCGTCGTGGCCGACCTGTCCGCCGGAGCGCAACACCACGCGATTGCCCACCACGTTGGGCTCTTCGATGCGGGTCTGCGTGTCGGTGCTGCTCTTGCTGAACACGGCGCTCGGCAAGGGGCTGTAGAGCTCGGCGTCGGTCCATGCGGCCAGCGCGCCAACCTCCGACTTGCCGTTGGCCGCGTTGGCCACGTTGATGGCCGTGATGATGCCGTCGTTGTCGGTCTGGTAGCCGGTGTCGCCGAACTGCGCGTGCAGCGCCTTGACTTCGGCCGTGCGCGCCGCCTCGATGTCCGTGATCTGCGTTTCGCTCAGGCCGCCCGTCAGGTACTGCTGGCGTTCCTCATCACCGAACCGGAAGACGAAAGTCGCCGGATCGATCGCATCGGCCTCGTAGCTGCTCACGTTGCCGTTGCCATCGGTCACCACGTTGCGCACGTCGCGCAGGCTCCAGTAGCGGCGGAACTGCGAGCGGGTCGTGGTCAGCGTCAGCTGCCGGCTGTTTTCGGCCGAGCTGCCCTGCAGCGCGGCCTGGTCCCACAGCGCCAGCAACTGGGCTTCGGTGCGCTCGTCGCGCGACTCGTTGCGGTTGTTGTCGATCAGGTCGCCGGCCGTCTCGAGGTACACATCGCCACCGCTCACGAGCTGGTTGACCCACAGGTTGCCGGTTCCCTGCTTGATCGCAATGGCGTTGCGCGCCTGCGCCGTGAGGCCGCCGTTGGGCGCATCCAGGGTCTGGATGTTCAGCGTCGACTTGACACTGCCGTCCGCATTGAATTCACCGATGCCGCCGCGCGGCGCCGACAGGAAGATGCGGTTGCCGCTGACATGGACCTTGCCGGGATCGAGGCCGACGATGCTGCCGTCGCCATCGAGCCAGACATCGCCCTGGGTCGACACCTGGTTGATGCGCAGCGCGCCGCTCATGCCCTTGAAGCTGATCGGACCCGTCTCGGACACGGCGGTGAACGACCCTGCCCCGGTGATCACGTTGACCGGTGCGGCCTCTGCGCCGATCCCGGTCTTCGCGCGAAAGTTCAGGTCCACGCCCTCCACCACCGCGCCGTTGTTGAGCTGGGTGATGGAGCCCTGGGTCGAGGTCAGTGCCACCGTGCCGCTGTCGTTGGTGATGTTGCCACCCAGACGGATGTCACCCACGCTGCTGACGTTGAGCACGCCGTGGTCGTAGCCGATCAGCTCGACCTTGATCGGATGGTCGGCCTTGACGCGCTGCGTGAAAACGTCCTTCATGCCGACCTCGGTTCGGCGGTCCACGTAGTAAGTCTTCTTGATGCACAGGAAACCGCAGGTGCGCCAGGAGCGGTAATAGGTTTGTTTTTCCGCGTCGGTGATGAACCGGTCGGACTGGATGGAGAACGAGCCGCCGCCGACAGGCGTGACGGTGCTCACATAGACATCTTCGACCAGCGCATTGGCGGTCTTGACGTAGGTGTCCACGCTGGTCCAGTTGGTCGAGCCGCCGGGGATGAAGCCAAGCCACGACGATGTCTTCAGGTAGTAGCGTTTTTCCGTCGAGTAGTCGTAGCCCGCCGACCAGGAATAGGTGCTGTTGGCCGCCGGGTTGTAGGTGAAGCGCGCCTTGACGCCATCGATCTGGCCGCCCGGCGAGGAAGCGGTGCTGGAGAGCACCGCAGAGCCGACACCCCGCCCGGCCGTCACGGTGGCGCGGAACACGCCGTCCTCGTCGCGCTGGTAGGTCGTGACCTCGTAGGCGCCATTGCTGTTGGCCACCGGCTTGCTCATGTCGGTGATGCGGATCACGCCGGCCTCCCCGCCGGTGTCCAGACCCAGAAGATCCAGGCCGTAGCCGGTCTGGTTGTCGATGTTGATGCGCGCATAGCCGTCGAGCGCGCGCACCACGCCACCACCGGTGTTGATGACCGAGCCCACCAGCTCGACCAGGCCGCCTTGCACGTTCGTGGCCGCGACCTGCAGCCGGTTGGTCTGTGCGTCGAAATAGACGATGGGTTGCAGCCGCCGCGTCGCCATCGCCTGCAGCATGGTGGTGCGCTGGCTGGCCGAGATCGTGCCGTTGGCGAACTGCTTGTTGACGTCGGCCTCGCTGTCGGTCGGCAGCGCACCGGTCAACTGGACCAGGGACGATTTGCCTTGCGACAGGTAGAGCCCGCCCTTGTTCTTCCATTCGTTGGCCCAGACGGTGATCTTGCTGCCCACCGTGCTGTCGCTGAGCACCACGTTGTAGTCGGCCTGGCCCGACTGCACGGTGCCGTTGATGTTCAGGTAGCGGGCACCGATGAAGATGCCACCGCTCGCATAGACCCCGCCTGCACCATTGACCACGCAGTTGGCGTTGTAGCTGGTGGTGGTGGTGCCCGGGCGCGCCGAGCCGCACGCTGTCACGCCCAGGTTGTCCAGAATCCTTTGCTGGTCGTCGTTGTAGTGCACCGCATACAGCGACTCGGGCGAGCCCCCGACCGACTGGCTGATGGTGGGCGAGGACAGCACGAAGTTCTTGCCCGCCGACACCTGGATTTCCTTGCCGTCCAGGCGCGGGGTGTAGCCCGGGTTCTCGGCAAAGACCGAGATGCTGCCGGCGGTGTTGATCAGGGCTATCGTTCCCAACTTGTTGTAGAGCCAGCCGTTGACGCGCATCTCGGGCGCGCGCATCTGGTCTTCGCGCAGATCAGCCCAGGTGCCGTCGGCCGCGGTGGCGATCACGGCGACATCGGGGTTCCACGCCGCGCCCGGCATGTAGGTGTTCTTGATCGTCAGCTTGGGCAGCTCCTGCGACGCGCCACCGCCGCGCGTGTCGATGCTGTCCACGCCCAGGCCCGTGGTCTTGGCCGTGGTGTTGAGCGCGCCAATGTCGGCCGCGCTCATCAGGTAGGTGCCGTTGTACTTGGCAAAGCCGCCGTTGGCGTCCACCACCATGTCGTGCACCCGCAGGTTCAGCGGACTCTGGTTGTCGATGTAGATCTCGGAGTCGGCGCGCGCCATGAGCGAGGCCGAGCCGGTCACGTTGTCGCCGAACAGCTCGATGTTGCCGCTGCCCGCGCGCAGGTCCAGGATGTTCAGGAAGTTGGCGGCCACGCCGCTGGAGGCCACGATGACCTTGCTGCCGTCTTCCATGGTCATCTCTTCGGCCAGCCCTTCATGCAGCAGCGTGGCGAAATAGAAGCTCAGTTCGGCCTCGACGAAGGCCCTGACCTCGGGCACGTCGCCGTAACGCGCCATCTGCGCGTACAGCCGGTCGATGTAGGCGCCCGCCGACGCCGACAGGTCTTCGTTGGTGATGGTGTAGCGAACGTCGCCTTCGCTCTCCAGAACCTGGCCCCGCAGGCCGATCACCAGCCGCTGCTTGTTGCCGAAGCCGGCCTCGAACGCGCCGTTGAGCACGGCGGTGTTGCCCAGGTTCTTGGTCGAGCTGCCGTAGTCGCTGCTGATGCCCATCAGCTCGCCCAGCTCGCGCGTCCAGTCGCTGACCTTGCCCTTGCCTTCGACCACCAAGGTGCCTTCGACGCCACCCAGCTTGATGGTGCCGCCGGAGCGGACCGCGTCGGCATGAACCGTCAGCGCATTGTTCAGGTTGAGCGTGGCCTCCGCATCGGGGTTGATCGACACCGGTATCGCCGAGTGGTTGAACAGGTCGACGCGAGCCGTGACGAAATGCTTGTTGCGGTTGAAATTGCGGTCCTGCCCGGCCAGCAGGCTGAGGTCTTGGGTGCTGCGCAGTTCGCTGCCGGCGCCCAGCGTGACCCGGTTATTGACGTTGGCCGTCGCGTAGGCATTGCCCTGGGCCGCCGCCGCCAGGCCATAGGTCTTGGACACCGAGTTGGCCTCGATGTCGATGGATGACAGCGCGTTGACCGAGGCCTCGCCGTACACGTTGACCCTGGTGTTCTGCCCGATAGCGGCATCGGCATCCGCGTTGCTGCTGATGCGCGTGTTGACCATGGCAATCGGCACCGCGCCGCCGACGTCCATCTGGGCCCGCGACGAGCCGCGCACTTCGTTGTACGCGCGCAGCTCCAGCAGATCTTCCAGCAGGATGCTGGCGTTGCTGCCGATGCTGGCCGTGGCATTGCCGTTGAGTTCGGTGTGCACGTCGGCGCCGGCGCCGCTGAACACACCGCCGCCGCCACCCACGGCGCTCTGGCCCATGAGGTTGGTGCGGGCCAGGTCGTTGGTGGCCAGCACGCGCAGGCTGCCGCTGTCCAGCGTCGAGCCGTCGAGCAACCGGGCCGTCGCGGAGCCATCGAGCGTGGCCCGCGTGACGGCGCCGGAAGCGCCCACGGCCGCCGCGTTCACGGCGCTGGTCGTGCTGTCGTAGCGCACCTGGCGGCTGGCTTCGACCGTGGTCATGCCACCGACCAGCAGCGCGCTGCCGGCCGTGACGCCCAGGTCGGCGACGACGGACTGGCCGTGGTTGACCGTGGCCTGGGCGCCCGCGCCCGCGACCACACCGCCCGAGCCGGCCACGGCGTCGCTGTCGATGAACCCGCTGCCGCTGGCCTTGACTTGCAGGCTGCCGCCCACCACGCCCCGGATGCCCGCCGCATCGACCTCGACCGAGGTGTCGCTGACCGCACTGGAGAAGGCCATGCCCAGGCCCACGAAGCCGGCGCCGATGCCCACGGCGCTGGATTCAATGCGCATCGAATCGGTGGCCGTGACGCCGGCGTCCCCGGTGCTGACGAGCAGCGTGCCCGGCGCCAGATCCACTCTCGACAGGCCGGTGTTGGTCGCGGTGGCCGCGGCGCCGGTGGCGCCGAGCAGCAGCGCGCCCGCGCCGGCCGAGGCCTGGCTGGTGACAGACGCGTCGCCCGACCCCAGCACCGACGAGACGTTCACCGTGCCGCCCTTGAGCGTCAACGCGCCAAGGCCGGTGACCGACACGTCGGAATCGACATGCGCTTCGCTGATCGAAATGCCCACCGCAGCGCCGCCGGCCACGGCCACGCCGACGGCATCGGCCTGGGCATGCGGATTGGAACGGGCCGAGATGGCCAATGCGCCCTGCCCCGCGTCGAGCGCGGCGCCGCCGGCCAGCGTGACACGCACCGTGCCGCTGTCGCTGGCTGTCGCGCCGGCGCCGCTGCCGGCAAACACCCCGGCCACGCCAGCCACGGCCAGCGCCGACACGCCGCCTTCGCGCGCCGCCGTGATGGCCACGCCGTCGCCGATGACGCTGCCACTCACCTGGGTGGCGACACTGCCGCCCTGCTCGGCCGTGGCCACGACCACGCCCACGCTCGCCACGCCGACCGAGGCGCCGAAGGCTTCGCTCAGCATGGACGCCTGGTCGAGCGCGGTCACGCGCACGGCGCCACCCGCGTTCACCTGGCCCGACAGCGTGGCCGAGTTGGCGGTCCGGTTGCTCGCGATCGAGACCGCCGCGCCCACGCCAACGAAGCCGCCCGCACCGGCGATGGCGCGGCTCGTGATGGCTGGCGAGCCTTGCACCGGGGTGCGGGTGCCCGAGGCGATGGCGATGCCGTCCTGGCTGGTGAGCTGGCTGGCGCTCACGCTGGCGCTGTTGGCACCGCCCAGAATTGTGACGGCGACACCGGCGCTCACGCCGGCGGCACCGCCGCCCGCGACGGCGCCCGCGTTGTTTTCGACCGAGGTGCGGTCCAGGCTGCTGACCGTCACCGCACCGGCCTGGACGCTGGTCGCGCTCAGGTCGGCCGAGGTGGAATGCAGGCCGGCGGCACCACCGAAGGCGCCTGCGGTGTCGTAGCCCGCGCTGGCGTTGAGCCCATCGGCCTCGCCCTGGCGCAGCGAAGAACCGGTGCCCTGCACCTTGTTCGACTCGGTACCGGCGGATACACGGCCCATCGTGCTGCCGCTGCCGCTGTTCAGTTCGGCCGTGGCGTTGCTGTCGGGCGCGCTGCCGAACAGCAGCACACCGACCGCGCCGCTGATGCCGGCGGTCCCGCCGCCGCCCGCGGTGGCCGTGATCATGTCGACCTCGGCTTCGCGCAGGGCCGTCACGGCCAGGTTGCCGCCCACGGTGAGGGCCGATCCGGTGGCACGGGCCGCCACCTGGCTGCGCCCGATCACCACGTTGGCGGCCGAGCCCACGCCGACCACGCCGGCGGCACCGGCGCCGCCGGCGTTGTGGTTGATGTCCACCGTCTCCAGCGCCGCCACCGACAGCGACTCCACGCCCGCGGCCTTGGTGAACAGCGCCCGGCTCGATGGCGAGCCGGCGGCCGGCGCACCGCCGCTGACCCCGGTGTAGACGATGGCGGTCAGCTGACCGTCGCCCAGCGTCGACAGGTCGGCCGAGTAACTGCCGTCGGCGTTGAGCGTCGCGGTGACTTCGCGGGTGCCGTCGAAGACCTTGACCACCGCGCCTTCGCCCAGCGACGCAGGCTCCTGCACCACTTCAAAGCTTCCATCTTCCAGCTGCGTGCTGATCTCCCGCGTGAGCACCAAGCGCGCTGTGCCTTGTTCGTCGGCCGTGATGACGCCGTCGCTCGAGTCCAGCTGCAGCGTCACGCCCGCACCGCCAGCGAAAGCCACGGTTCCGGTGGCCCGGGTGCGCCGCTCGAGGCTGGAGTCGCCGCTCAAGGCGGCTTCGGTGTTGCCTTCGAGCACGGTCACCGCCGCGCCGACGGCCGCGCCGGCAATGCCGCCGCCGCCAACGGTGACGGCCACCGCCAGCTCTTCGGTGACGTTGGTGGCATGGATCTTCACGTCGCCATCGGCCTGCAACTGGCTGTCGTGCACCAGCGCGCGGACATTCGAGCCCGAGACGTTGACGGTGAAACTCAGGCCCGCGCCGGTCACACCACCACCGCCGATGGCACCCGCGATCTGGTTGCTGCGGTTGGCGCCTTCGGCCAGCACGCTCAGGTCCCGCGCGGCGATGCTGGAGCCGCTCACACGCGCCAGCGTGTCACCGCCCAGCAGCACCACGTTGCCGCTGCCGGCCACGCCGGTCGTGACACCGCCGCCGGCACCGGCGGAGATCTGCGCCACGGTCGCGGTCGACACCGCCCGCACGCCGGCGTCGTTCACGGCCCGGACGGTGGCGCCACCCAGTACCTCGGCATGGCTGCTGCGCGTCACGGTCTCGGTGCCGACCGCACCGGCCACGCCGGTGGCCTCGCCGCCGGCCACCGTGGCGACGGTGCTGGCGATCAGCGCATGGTCGACGGCCAGCACCATGACGTCCTGGGCTTGCGACCCGCCCGCCAGCGTGTTGATGCTGGCGCCGTCCACAAAGGCGCGGGTGCTGCCCTCGATGCTGTCCACGTTCACTGCAGCGCCGACACCCACCGTGCCGCCGCTGGTCACCGTCGTGAGTGCCGCGATCTGCTCGATGGAGGTCGCCTGAACGGCAACGCCGCGCCGCATGGCGGTGGCAAACACGGGGCGCGACAAGGCCGCGTCGGTGACGGCCGTGATGTTCATCAGGTCCGGTGCGGACGCGAGCGCCGCCGTGTTGGCGCGCACACCGTCCGCGTTGGCCAGGCCACTGGCGGCAGTGTCGGCCCCGCCGATGCCGGCCGTGGTGTGGCTGGTGATCATGTTGACCAGCACGCCGCCGGCCACGCCGACGCCCGCCGCACCCAATGCGCCGGCCCCGGCCAGGGCCTTGATGCGGGCCTGGCTGTCGGCCGTGACCGCCACGCTGTCCCAGGCTTCCACCTGGGCGCCGCCGTCGATCAGGGCCGAGGTGGTGGCGCCGAGCATGCTGACGGCAACCGAGCCTTGCACGCCCACCGTGCCGGAGGCGCTCATGCCCACGGCGACGGTGTCGATCTCGACGGCGGTCAGCGCAGCGACTTGCACGTCGCCCGTGCGCACATGGCCGGCACCGGTGCCCGAGAGCGCGGCGCTGACCTCGGTGGCCACGCGGTTGACCGCCAGGGCCGCGCCCACCGCCGCCGTGCCGCCGCCGGCAAAGTTGCCGGCCAGCGAATCGATGTCGGCGGCGTCCTGCGCCTGAATCTTCAGCGACCCGGTGTTCGCGCCCTCCAGGCTGCTGCCCGTCCAGGCCGCGCGGACCGTGTCTTCCAGAATGTTGGTGGTGTTGGAGCCGGTCAGCGCGAAGGTGCCAGCGCCGCCCGCCGCGACGCCCATAGCCTGGATGGTCGAATCCGAGCGTGCCAGCACCTTCACCGCGCCCGTGACCTGCAAGTCGCTGTCGCGGACCTCGGCCAGCACGAGCTTGCTGGCCGCCTCGTCGGCCGCCGTGCGGCCCAGGAAGTTGAGCGCGAGGGCCGCGCCGACCGCAGCGGTGCCGCCGCCGGACACGGTGCCGGCGAGCGACCGGATGGTCGAGGTGTCGCCGGCCAGCACATCGAAGGCGCTGGAGGCCAGGTGCTGGGTCACGTCCGTCACACGCGCACGCACGGTGGACGTCAGGCTGTTGGTGGTGTTCGATCCGTTGACCGCCACCGTGCCGGCACCGCTGCCGGCAGCGGCGGTGGACTCGATGGTGCCGGCCATGCCGGCCTCGACCGTCACCGCTCCGCTGGTGCCCAGACTGGAGCTGGCCAGCTGCGCCGACACGGTGCTGGCGATGTCGTTCACGGCGACCGCGCCGCCGATCGCGTTCGTGCCCGCGCCGTTGACCACGCCGGCCAGCGAAGAGATGCTGGCGGTCTGGTTGGCCAGCACGTCCAGCGTGCCGCCCGCGGCCGTCTGCACGAGGTTCGACACCTGCGCCGAAACGACGCCTGCGATCAGGTTGCGGGTCACGCTGCCGTTGATGGCGTTGCTGCCCGAGCCGCCGCCCGCCACCGCCACGCTGTCGATGTCACCGCCCAGCGCCGCATTCACCCGGACCGAGACCGGGGCGGCGAGCCTGGAATTGGTCAGGCCGGCATGGACACCGAACTCGTCCGAGCCGTCGCCCATCAGGTTGACGGCCACCGCCCCGCCAATGGCGCCCGCGGCGCTGCCCGATACCGCACCGGCCAGCGCGTCGATGTCGCCGGACTGGGCCGCATGCACCGTCAGCGAAGTCGCCGTGCCTTGCAAGGTCACGCCATCGACCAGGGCCGTGGTACTGCCGTTGAGCCAGTTGACGCTGGACGACCCGGCCATGGCGTAGTTCGCGCCGGCGGCCGCCAGCGTGGCCGACAGCGTCTCGATGCTGCCTTGCGCATCGGCCCGCACCGACACGGCGTCCGAGGCCGTGATGGTGGAGGACAGGATCTGCGCCGAGCGGCTAGCTTCGATGGTGTTGAAGCCGAACGCCAGCGCGGCCGAGTAACCTTTCGACGCGGTCAGGCCGCCCGCCAGCGAGCGGATGCGCGCGCTGCCCGCGCCGCCGTCTTCGCCGGCCTGCACGTCCACGTTGCCAGCGGTCACCGTGGCACCGCTGATGCGCGCATCGGTCACGTCGCCGATCTCGTTCCAGCTGAACGCCCCGGCAAAGGCCAGGTTGCCGTCGCCGGCCACGCCCGAGGCCGCTGCGGACAGGGTGTCGCTGGTGTTGTTCGCCCGCACCCCGACATCGCCGGTACCCACGTTCACCACGGTGTCATGGACCGTGGCTTCGTTGCCCGCAGCCCGCGTGCTCACTGTGCCGTTCGCGTCGCTGTAGGCCCGGCTGCCGGTCTGGTTGTAGGCCAGGGCCGCGCCGGCGGCCGATCCGCTGCCGCTGCCGACCGCAAAACTCAGGTTGCCGGCCAGGCTGAAGATGTGGCCGGTGGTGCCGGATTCGACCGCCAGGCTGGCCGCGTCGACGCTGCCACCGCTGACCCGGGCCTGCGTCTGCTGGCCGATCAGGTTGACCGATGCCGAGCCCATGCCCGAGAACTTGCCTTTGGTGGCGCCCAGTCCGGCCGAGATGGCGATGATGTCGGCATTGCTCATCGCCTCCACACGCACAGCGCCGGCCGCCGTCACCGTGCCCTCGAGTTCGGCGCGGTAACTGGTCTGGATGGTGTTCTGCACATAGGACAGGCCGACGCTGTTGGCATTGTTGCCCAGCGTGACGCCAAGCGCGCCGGCGACGCCGACGATGCTCTGGCCGCCCACGGACGACTTGAAGTCGTCGGTGTAGCCGTTGCTGCTGCTCTGCATCTCGTAGTCGGTCACGTACGAGGTGCGGACGTCGCCCATCATGGCGTCGAGGCTGGCGTCCGACGGCGCGCCGCCGGCCTGCAGAGCGAGGTCGCCCGACAGGCTGACCCGCGCGCCGCCGGTGATGCCGGCAGACACCTGGTTGCGGATCGCGTTGAACACGAAGGCTCCCATGAGCTGGCCTTTGGAATCCGAGGCGGTCTGGATGCCCGCCACGGCGCCGACCCCCACCACCTTTTGCGAGCTCAGCGCAGCCACGCTCAGGTCGTGCACGTCACTGATCGAGCCGCCGGTGACCTGGGCCGAGGTGCCGCCCTGCAGATCGACCAGCGATATCGTCGCGCCGATGCCGGCCGAGCCCTTGCCCTTGCTGAACGAGAAAGCGCCGCCGCCTGCGCCGACGCGGCTGCGGTCGTAGGCCACCACGCGCGCGTCCAGGTCGCTCGGCACCTGCTCCAGGCCGGACAGGGTCGAGCCCTCGATGCTGGCCGCGGTGTCGTCGCGGACCTGGGTGATCGACGCCGAGCCGACGATGGACAGGTCGCTGGTGCTGCCCGCGGACAGGTTGACCGAAATGCCGGTGGCCACGGCGGTGCGCTCGCCGCTCTTGAGCGCCTCCACCGTGAGGCTTCCCGCCCGGTCGGCCAGCCCGGTGACGGTGCTGCCCACGATGCGTGCCGTGGTGTCGTCGTCGGAATCCTGGATCGCCACCGCGCCGGCAATGGCCGAGCTGAAGGTGGTCGAAGAATTGTTGGCCATGGCCAGCGCGCCGCCGCCGGCCACGCTGACCTGCGTCAGGTCGGACAAGGCCCGAACGCCCACGCCGGTGCTGCCGCCACTCTGGCCGAGCACGACGGCGCGGTCGATCAGCGCCGTGGTGTCGACGTCGCTGAAGTTGGTGACGACGGCACCGGCACCGGCGATGGAGAAGGCCGGCGGCTTGCTCTCGCCTTCGCCTGCCGCTCCACCCCCGCGCTCACCTTCACCGGCTGCGCCCTGGGCAGTGAGCGAGTCCCCCACGCCGCTCAGGGCGGCCGTGCCGGAGCCGTCCAGGCCGGACTGCGCGCCACCGCCGCCACCACCACTGCCGGCCTTGTCGCCCATGCCCGAGGTGCTGCTGCCCCCGGCCATGGCGCCGGCCACGCCCACGGCCACGATCAGGCCGTCGCTGCGCGCGCCCACGTCGAGCCGCCCGGTCCGGATGGAACCGGCGGCGCCCTCGGCGGTGTCCACACCGCCACCGTCGCTGTCGTTGTCGCCGATGGAGGCCCGGGTGGTGCCGGTGATCTGGTTCATGGCCACAGCGATGCCCACGCCGGAGTTTTCGCTCTTGGTCACGGCGCCCGTGACGGCGAGCACGCCCAGCGACAGGTCGGCATTCACATGAACGGACTGGGCGTCCACATGGGCCTCGCGGCTGATCGACGCCAGCGTGGTGTCGTGGAGCTTGTTGTACGACACCATGCCGTTGGCGGCCACGCCTTCGCCGTCGCCCGAGGTCGGCGACAGGGTCAGCAGCCAGTCGGTGGTGTGCGCGGCCACATCGAGCTGGCGCGTCTTGATCACGGCCCGGTCGGCAATTGCGGCAATGGCCGTGTTGTCCCGGGAGACCAGGGAGAAGGTGCCGCCCACGGCGCCGCCATCGGCCCCCGCGGTCGAGCCGTCGCCACCGGCCATGTGCAGTGTCTGCACCAGGTTGCTCGCGCGCACCACGGTCGACGCGTCGAGGCTGCGCGTGAGGTTGATGGCGCCGCCGGCTTCCACGCCGATGTCGTGGACGCTGTAGCTCCAGGGGGCGGCATCGGCCACTGTGGTCTGGATCCGCGCGCCGGTGTCGACCCAGGCGCGGGTGTCGGTCTTCAGGTACGACAGGCTGACCGCGCCCGCCAGCGCCAGCGAGGCGTCCGAGGCGGCACTCGCCCCCACGCGCGTGTTGAAGCCGTCGACCAGCGGATCGGTTCCACCCATCAGGTTTTCGTAGGCCTTGAAGGCGTTGCTCCAGTCCAGGCCCAGCCCGGCCGAATAGAACTCGGGGATGTCGCTGGCAGCGTTGACCGCCACATGGCCGGCCGTGATCTGCGCGTTGGCACCCACCCGCGCCTGCGTGGTGAAGGCCTGGTCCGCGTAGTTGAAGGCGACGCTGAGCGCCACGCCCTGGGCCTGCGATTCGGCCGCCGCCTCGGTCACGCTCTGCAACTGGCCGACCAGGGTCTGGGCGTCGACGACGGCATCGCGCCCGGCCGTGATGTGGGCACCGTCGCCCACGGTGGCGCGCGTGGTGTGCGCGGACTCGGACCAGGTCATCACGCCCGCCATGCGCAGGGCCGGTGGGCTAGCCGCCCCGCCGGACGCTCCGTCGGACCCGGCCGCGAGCTTTTCGGCCATCGCCAGGAAACCCGCGAGCAAGGTATCGCGCGCGCCCTCGACCGCGTCCTCTTTGCTGTATTCGAGCGAAGCGGGCAGCGGCGATGCGGGCTCTTGCTCCGCTGCAATGGCCGAGCTGGCAGAAATGACGTCCTTGGCTACCGCGTTCAGGGCCAGCACGCGCACGTCGCCGCCTGCGTCGACGGTGCCGTCGACCGCCACCGAGGTGTCGGTTTTCTGCAGGGACAAGGCCCCGACCACACCGGCCGCGCCGTCGCCGTACACGGTCACTTCGGCCGCGGTTTCGTAGCTGCCGGCATGAAAGGCCTGCACATGGATGCCGCCACCGCTGGTGAGCACCGCGCCCGCGCCGACCTTCACGGCCGTGGTCACATCGGACTGGGAGCCGGCGAACACCACGGACGCCACGTTGGCCGCACCGGACTGCTGGTCGGTTTCGCCCGCCGCCGCGCTGTTCATCGCGATCGCCGTTTTCGACGCCGCGACCAGCTCGATGTCCTTGCCCGCGTTCAGCTGCGCACCCGACTGGATGTCCACCAGCGTGCTGCCGGTGACGCGTGCAAAGCCCGCGCTGAGGTTCACACTGGAGGTGCCACCGGTCTGCAGCTCGGCGCCCGCCGTGCGCTCGGCCAGCGCGCTGATGGAAATGTCATCCGTCGCGGCCAGCACCGCCGTGCCCCGCAGCCTCACCGTGGCATCGCCCTTGGCCTCGACGTAGGCCATGCTCAAGGACAGCGGCAGGTCCAGCCCCGCCCGGCCCAGCGTCAGGTCGACCAGGGCTTGCTGCACCGCACCCGCATCGCCGCCGAACACGGCCGACGATTCCACCGAGGCTGCCAGTTTGATGTTGCGGCCCTTTAGCATGCCGGCCACATCGATAGCCGCATTGGCATCGGCGAGGCCGACGAGGGTTCGCCCGTTGCTCGTGTTGCGCGCGGTCAGCGTGATGTCGCCGGCGCTGTAGTTGCTGCCGCCCTGGTTGACCACGGAGGCGTCCAGCAGGGCGCCGTTGTCCACCGTGATGTGCTTCGCGGCAATGCGAATGTCGCCGCTGTCGCCCGTGGACGGGTTGCTGTTGTCCGTCTCGTCACCACCGATGGCGTTGCGGGTGTTGATGATGGCGCCGGGCTTCATCGTCCAGGAACCAAGGCCGTCGTACTCGAAATCGGCGCCCCCGGTCCGGTTCACACCCTCGAGCGTTGCATCGGTGGGGTCGACAAACACCCGGCCTGCCCGCCCGGTGTCGCTGCCCGCGTTGAAATTCATGCTGCTCAGGCTCAGCTTGCGCAAGCCCGAATACTCGATGGCGCCACCGGCGCCGGCGCCGTCGCCCCGCGCGCGCAACTCGGCACCTTGTTCGTTGGCGATGTCGCGCTGGGCGAACAGGGTCACCTGGCCGCCGGCCTCACCGGCGCCCGCGGCGCCCGAGGCCGAGACGCGCACGTTCGCGCCGACGTCGATGTCCTTGCCCGCGACCACTCGCACGGCGCCCGCACGGCGCCACAGGGAGCTGTCGGAGATCAGCACGCCATCGAGCCTGATGGAGCCGGGGGTCGTGATGTCAATGACACCATCGAGGTCCTGCAGCGGCGCCAGCGATTTCAGATCGCCCAGGTTCACCGCCGAGCCGGCAGCGCGCCCCTGAACCGTCACCTGCCCGCGGATACTCACCGCACGGCTGGCATCGGCACCGGCACCGGCACCCGCCATGAGGCTGACGCCGTCCAGCGCCGTGACCCGACCCTGGATGTCCACCGCGCCGCTGGCGGAGCGCTCGAACTCACCGGCCAGCAGGCCGTTGACGGTGGCGCCGGACAACACGCCACCGCCGGCCAGCAGGCCGTCGACAAAAGCGGTGGACGGCGCGGCGAACGACAGCCGGCCGAGGTTCACCTGCCCCGTCGGCCCGACCGCGAAGCCGTGGCTGTCGATGAACATGATGTTGCCGCCGATGCTGCCATTGGCCAGGCGGCTCTCCAGCAGCCCGTTCACCCGCACCCGGGCGTCGCGCACGATGTTGACCCACCAGTTCGCACCCGAAGGCACCGCCATCCTGACCGTGTCGCCCTGCCCGACCTGGAACGCCGAGTAGGTGCTGAACGCGTTCCCGTCGCGCAGGCTCTGGGTGGAGACCACCGTCTGTTTGCCCTGGGTACTGACCACCGTCGCCGTCTGCCCCACGCCGGTGAGCGGGGTGATGACGGTTTGCGCATGCACCATCGGCCCGGTCGCGCCCAGCGCAACCGCCGCGGCCAGTGCCAAGGGTCGCACGCGCACCAGCAGGCGCCGGCGGGCAAGGCGGGCCGTCCGGGCGCGGGTACGGGCGCGGGTCGTCAGTGCAGAGAGTTTCATGGCGGTGGTCCTGATGGCCGTCGAGCGCGACAGCGTGGGCAAACGAAAAAAAAGAGAGGAAGACCCGTCAGGCCGTTGACGGCTCGGGCTCGACCGGTGCAGCCGCAATCGCCGGTGCCGCAGGCTCCTGCTGCGCCGCTCGCGCCATCAGCGGACGGAACCGCCGCAGCGACAGCAGGTGCAGGTAGGCCAGCGCCAGCGCGCCCTGGCTGTGCAGTTCGCCGGCCTGCGCTGCGTCCAGCGCATTGAGCTTGGCCTCGTCGACACTGAGGAATCCGGTCAACTCCATCTGGCGCCCACCGGGCAGCACGACCTGCAGCGTGCGCTCGTGCAACAGCCCGGCCGTGTCCAGCGCGGCCACACTGTCCGAGGTGGTGGAGGCCGCCGCGTCCAGCGCGACCAGCTCCTGCAGGACCGCCTGCAGCCAGGGCATTTCCTGTCCCTTCTGGTCGAACAGCGGCTCGCCCTCGCTCAGGCTCAGCGCGGGCTGGTGCACGGCCACCGGCCGGGCATCTTCATCGTCGTACTCGGCCAGCAGCCGAAAGGGCCAGGTGCGCAGGACCGCCGGCAGGTAGTTGCCGGTCCAGCGGCCCGTGGCTTCGTCCACGTACAGGTTGCGCCCGTTCTCCAGACCGGTGATGGCCAGCAGCTTGCCGCCACCGCCGGCCACACGCGTCATGACGCACGGAAATTCGACCGCCGCTGCCGGCATCTCCGCTGCGGCGAGCGCCACGGTGATCGTGCTGCCAACCCAGCGCATGTCGCGCTGGTCGCGCCTGAGCCGCTGCCGGCGGTGGGCCTCGCGGTGCAGGATGGTGAACTCTGGCGCGGCTGCCGTGCCAGGCGCCGGGCTGAAGGCGGGCACGGCTGGATTGGTGTTTTTCTTCATGAAAGGCTTTTCTTGAGTGAAGGATGAAATTGGCAGTGGCGTGGCCGCTACCAGCTGGCGCTGGCCCGCAGCGAAAGACGGGTTCGAGCCCCTTGAAAGCCAGCCATCTGGCAGGCCAGGGCGGCATCGATCGCCAAGTGCCGATTCACCTGAAACTGGACGCCCGCGCCGGCGGAAGCGATGCTGCGAGACGAACCGTTGCCAAAGGCACGAGCCCGGTCGGCAAACACATACGCCTCTGTTGCCTCCAGTCCGATCAGGGCGACGGGTTGGTACAGGGCCAGTTGCAGGGCATAACCGCGCTCGCCGCTGACGGCGCCGCTGTCGAAGCCACGCACCGAATTGCCGCCGCCGGCAAGCCAGGCGTCCGTCACGTCCGGCGTGTTGCGGGCGGCCAGCCGCGCTTGGCCAGCGACCCGCAGCAAGGGTCCGCGGGAAGCGCCCAACCTTGCAGCAAGCAGCCCCGCGACTTCTGCAAAACCGTAGTTGTTCACCGGTCCCCGTGCAGTGGTGATGGAGCCGCGCAGCGAAGCCGGGGGCACTTCGCCTGGCTGCGAGGCCGGCCAATCTGTCGCTGCCGCAAGCGTCAACCGGTCGACGGTCCGCTCGCTGAGCAGGACGCCGCCGATGGTCGACCTGGACTTGATCTGCGTCGCGCTGCCGGACAGCAGCAGCAACTGACGAGCGGAGATGGGCAGATGGCGTCCAAGCTCCACGCCCACCGAACTGGATTCACCCTTGCTCACCAGGTCGGGGATGCCGAGATCCGTCGACTCGACCGTGCTGCGCGAGCGAGAGCTGGTGGCGCTGCCACCCAGCCGCCAGCCCTGCTGCCCGAGCGGCAGGCTGCCAGCCAAGCTGAGGGTGGCGGAGTTCGAACCCACGATCGTCATGACATCGACGCGACCGCCTCGAAGACCCAGCGGGGAGAGGCGATAACCGGCAATCACGCTGGAGCGCCCCGCCGAGGCGGCGTCGGGCATGTCGACCAGGGCCCAGACCTGCCCCTTTGATCTTTCCGGCACCTGGATCAGCAGATCGCTGCGGCCGAATTCCGTGCCGGGAACATAGGCTGCCTGCGCCGAAAAGTCACTGGCCGCATTGAACAGGCCGAGCCGGCGTTCAAGTTCCTCGGGCCGAATGATGGAGCCGGCCGCCAAGTCGAACCATCGCCCGAGCCAGGCTGGATCGATGCGGGACATGCCCTCGACCTTGACCGCGCCCAGCCTGCCCTCGACCAACAGCACCCGCATGATGCCGCTGCGCAAATCCTGCTGCGGCAACACCGGCACTGCAGTTTGGATGCCCTTGCTCAAATACAGCGTCTGGATGGCGCGAAGAAAAGCGTTGAGGTCCGGGCCCGAGACTTCGCGGCCCAGGTAGGGCCGGGCCAATGCATGCAGCTCGGCGTCGTCAAGCAGTTCGCTGGGCGAGAACAACACCTCGTTCAGCAACACCGTGCCAGCGAGCGTTGGCGCCTGGGGGATCTGCAACGGCGCCGCCGGGGCCACGTGCGGCGTCGCGGGCAGCAGCGGGGCGGCGCGGTCGGCGCGCCTGAGCTCGTCCTGCATGCGGGCGGCCGGATCGAGGACGGGAACGTCAGCCGCCACGCACCGGCCGCAGATCAATGCCAGGATGGCAGCGCCCAGCGCTATGCGAGGTTTGAAAAACACATCTAGGGGCATGAATCGGGCAATCCGACAGCGCCATCGGGCCGCTGCCAGTCAAAGAAAAAGCCCGCACAGCAGATGCGGTACGGGCCGAAACATCATTCAGGCGGGAGGTCCCGCCTGAACGAAGATCGCTTAGCGTGTCGCTGCCAGGATGGACGACACCACCGAGTTGCCCACGGCCGTGGCCGTGATCTGGTTGCCGTTGGCATGCACCGTGCTGCCCGACATCGCGCCGGTGATGCCGGCACCGAAGGTGACGCTGGTGACGGAGGCGGTGATCGCGCCGCTGTTGCGCTGGTAGTTGCCCACCGCCGCAGTTGGCGTACCGCTGTTGAGCGCGTTGAGCGTCAACTGGTTGACCGCGCTGTTGCCGTAGGCCTGCGCCGCCACCTGGTTGCCGGTCACGGCCACGCTGCTGCCGACCGCCGCGCCACCAATGACAGAGTTCAAGGCCACCTGGTAGCTCGCACCCGTGCTGGCGGCCGAGACCGACCCGCCGTTGCTCTGGCTGTTCAAGATGCCGGCGTTGGCGTTGACGGCGAAGCCGCCGCCCAAACCGCCGGAATCGACCGCACCACCCGATGCCGGGCCATAGTTGGCGCCAGCCAGCGAGTTCAGCACGTTGCTCGCGCTGTTGCCGCGCGCCAGTGCCGTCGTGCTGTTGCCGCCCAGCGCCACGCTGCTGCTGTTGAGCGCCGTCGAGGCCAGCGGTGGCAGCGTCACACGGGCCGCGCTGGTGGCGGTGGCGGACACAGTGGCACTGCTCTCCTGCATGTTGCGCAATGCCACGCTGGCCGCCTGGCCGGCCGTGCCGGTGACCGCGGCCGTGTTGAGTGCCTGGTTGGCGGTGGCCTCGGCGGCTGTCGTGTTGTCCAGAATGGACTGCGTGCTGCGAACCGCAGCCGCCGTGCCGCTGGCCGAGGCCTCCTGGTTGTTCAGCGTGGTGGTGGCGTTGCTGGTGACAGCGCTGCTGGCCGCCTGCAGGTTGTCCAGCACGTGTTCGGCCCTCAGTGTGTCGCCAAAGGTTCCTCCGACGCTGATGTCAGCGACCTGGCCGGTGCCGACCTGGCTGCCCTTGACGCTCAGACTGTTGGTCGCGTCGTTCATCACGGCCAGCGCGATGTTGCCGTTGTTGGACAACAGCACGCTGGTGTCGGTGACCGCGCCCGGGGCGAACAGGTTCAGGTTGGACGCCGCGTGGACCGCCGCGGTGCTCATCTGGGTGGACTGCAGCGCAGACACCGCCGTCACGCCCGTGCCCTCCAGCATCAGGCTGCTGGTCGCGGCGTTGGCCCTGGCTTCGGCCATCTGGGTGTTGCCCGAGACGCTCAGCGAAGCACCGGTGATCGCCGCGGCCGGCTGGGCACTGATGTAGAAGCTGCCATGGACATTGCTGTCGATGGGCGCGCCGATGACCTGCTGCAGGTTGGCGACCGTGTGATCTGCCACCGTCTCCAGCCCGGGACCCGTGAAGCCCACGTCAACGCTCGCCTTGGCGCTGCTGCTGCCCGAGGCGATCGCGTTGCCCTTGACTTCCGTGCGATTGGACGCCACGTTGCCGCGGGTCAGACCGTAGCTGGTGTTGCCGCTGACCGAGAGCGCGGAGTTGATGACATTGCCGCCCAGGGCCAGGTTCACGCCGCCCGAGTTGGGGGTACCGGCCGTGGCAGGCACGCCGGGCGAGGTAAATCCGTTGAAGGAGAAACTCTGATTGGCGCCGGACGAATACGTCCTGGTGCCCAGCGTGGACACATTGACGTTTTGACCTTGGGGGATCGATGCCGTGTTCGCCAGCGAGTCCACCACGAAGCCCAGGGAAGAGAGGTAACTCTCCAACGCTGCCTTTTCTGCTCCTGCCACGCCAGCTGTGGAGAAGACCACTGCTGCTGTAACGGCGGTCAACACTTCGTTGGTGGAGTTGTAGGAAAAAGTGCCATTCGGGGCTGTGACAGATGCGCCACCCGCGTAGGGACCGGCAGGAACCCCGGAATTTCCAGGCGTCCCGGCCCGTCCGATCACCGCATTCACGCCCGCCGAGGTCACTTGAACGTTCTGCTGCGCGCTGCTGCTGGCCAGACTGCCCGACGCAACCACGGCCAACGCGTTGGAGGCGTTGTTGCTGGTGGCCGCGGCCCTGGCGGTGTTGCCGTCGGCGACCACGCTGGAGCGCGTCACGTTGCCGGTGATGCCGACGCGCACGTCGGACCGCAGCGAAGTGTCGTCCGCGTCCAGCAAGGTGGCGGTCACGCTGCCTTGGCCCGACTGCATGTTTTGCAGGGTGAACGACGCATTGCTGGTCAGTGCGCCCGCCGCGGAGGTGCCAAGCGCGCTGGTCGCCACGGTGTCGATGTTGGTGGCGCTCACGCCCGCCGTGTTGATCGCGCGGCTGGCGCTGGCCTGCGCGTTGATGCGGTTGCCCGAAGCCGAAATGCTGGAGACGGTGCCGACCGAGCCGACGTCGCCGCTGACGCTGGTCAGTGCGACCGCGCCGGTGGCGGCCTGGGCCGTGATGGCGGCGTCGACTGCTTGCAGGCTGGTCAGGTTGGCCACGCTGGAGAAGCCGCCGCTGCCCACGTTGGTGGCGGTTAGCGACAGGCCGCTCTGGCCATAGTTGCCGTAGGCCTCGGTGGACAGGGTGTTGGCATCGTTCAGCGCCGTGCCGTTGTCCAGGGAGCCGGTGACGGCGATGTGGGCTGAAGCGGCGCCGCTGGTGGCGCGGGCGCTCACGTCAGAACGCACCGACTGGTCGTTGAGCACGCCGTAAGCGGCTGCCACAGTGCCCTCCAGCGCTTTGTTGGCGTTGGTGTTCACGGTGACGGTGGATGCTGCCCCCATGGTGCCAGGTGCAGCCACCGTGGTGCCCGAGACCTCCAGGGCGTTGTTGGCCAGGTTGCCATAACCGATGGCTTCCTGCAGGTTGTTGGTCGCGGCCAGCGTGCTGCCCGCGACGCTGCCACCGACGCCGGCTTCGATGAAGGCACGCGCGCCGGTCAGTGTGGCGGAGACAGCAGAAGCGGCAAGCATATCTTCTGCATCGACCCGCTGGACGCTCAGGATGCCAGCGCCACTGCCCACGGTGGTGCCCGACAGCTTGAGCTGGTTCGAGGCGTTGTTGGACAGCGCCACGGCGTCCTGGGTGTTGCGGGTGACCGACAGCGTCGGGCCGGTGACGGCCTGGGCGCGCTGGCCGACCGACGCTGCGGCGTTGCTGGAGGTCACCGCTGCGCCGTCGCTGATCTGCCGGTTGCTGACCGTGGCTGCGCCGGTGGCTTGCAACAGGTTGGCTTGGGTGCTGAGGTTGACGGTCTCACCCAGCGTCAGCGTGGCGGCGTCGAGCGACAGGCTCTGGCCCACCTCGTTGCCGCGTGCGCTGGCGCTGCTGCGGTTGTCGGCAACCGCGACGCTGCTGTTCTGCACGGTGCCTGCCGTCGCTTCGATGGCAGAGCCGGCGTTGATGGCAGTGACGCCGACGTTGCTGCTGTCTTGCTGGTTGGCCAGCGCGGCGCTGCCGGAGAACGAAGCCGCGTTCGTGCCGCTGGCGAGCGCACTGCGGGCCGCGTTGCCGGTGGCGCTGGCGCTGATGCTGTTGGCCGACAGCTCGACCGCACCGTTGACCAGGGATTCGACGGTGGCTTCAACCGCGCCATTGATGGTGCTGCTGCCCATGACCGACCCGGCCACGCTGGTGTTGCGCTGCAGGTTGGAGATCACGAGGTCGGCGTTGACTGCCGTGCCTTCGGCATAGCCGTTGAGGGTGGCGCCCGGGGGAGCGATGCTGCCGCCAGGGCCCGCAAACGACAGGCCATCGGCCAGCAGGATGCGGTTGCCGACCGGCGATGTGCCGCTGCCCAGCGCTTCGTTGCCGATGGTGGCGCTGCTGATGCTGTTGCCCGCGACCGCCAGCGAGCCGCCCAGTTCGCTGGTGCCCGACAGGCCCGTCACGGTGGCGCGTACGCTGCCGTTGCTGTTGATAGCCCAGCCCTGGGCGTTCGTGCCGAGCTGGTTGTTGCTGACCACGGCCGAGCCGGCGAAGGTGGGTGCACCCTCCACTGCCTGGATGTCGATCGTGCTGGCGCTGCTGTTGCCTTTCGTGCTGGCGACGATCTTGTTGCCGGTGACCGCTGCGCCGGCTTCGAGTGCGTCGGCCAGGATGCCGGCCGTCAGGGTCAGTGCGACCGCGTTGTTTGCAGCGACCGCGCTGGAGGCCACGCCGCTGGTTTGCTGCGCCGTGGTCACGACGATGCTGCCCTGGGCGGTGGATACAAGCGGTCCGAACAGCGAGCTGACGCTGGCGGAACCCGTCGTCGCGGAGCTGTAGCCGACCGGCACGGCGCCGGCGATCGACGAGGCGCCCTGGTTGGCGACGGTGCTCGCGGAAATGGTGTTGTCCTTGTTGACCGCGCTGCCACTTCCAAAGCCGGTCAGGACGATGGACAGACCGTTGTCCTCCACCAGGCTGCTCACGGCACCGGTGTTGGTGGAATGCAGCAGCGAAGCCAGGCCCGTATTGCCACCGGCGGTGTCGCTGATCAGGGACAGGTCGATCGACGTGTCGCCAGGCTGGGCCAGGTTACCGATGGCGCTGGCGCCCATCGTGTTGCCCGTGAGGTAAGTCGAGTTGACGGTCTGGCCGCCGTTGGCGCCGATGTTGCCCCGGCCGTTTTGCAGCGTGGCACCGACCACGCCGCTGTTGTTGAGCAGCAGGTTCTGGGTCTGGTGGCCACTGGCATTCACCGCCGCAGGGCTGCCTTCAAAACTGTAGACGGTATCGGCGGCATGGGCGCCGCCGGCGATCAGCGTGGCCAACACGGCCAGGCCAATGCTGCTGAGTGCCGGCTGGCGGCCGATACGGTTGCGGATTTGACTTTTTTTCATGGTATCTCCTCGGGCTGTGAATGCCAGTGACGGCAAAAAATGATTGGGAACGGCGAACGGGAACGGGAGCGGGAGCGGGATGGAACAACGCATGGGATGCGGCGTCAGCCGCCAATGCGCAGCTTGGCGATTTCCTGCAGGCCCGGGCCATCCCGATGGATCGAGCTGTCGGCCGCGTCGGGCCGCCAGACAACGCTGACAGCGGCCGGGGCAATGCCGCGGTTGGCCAGTGCCGAGGTCACCGCGGCAATGCGCTGGTTGCTCAGGTCGTCGCGTTTGCGGCTGTCCCAGCTCTCGGTGTCGCGCGCCACCAGCATCACCTCGGCCGGCCCTGTTTTGGCAGTCGCCGCAATCTGGTCAATCAGCGCCATGGCGCCGCCGCCCAGCGCTGTCGCGCCGAACTCGAAAGGAAGTTGCAGGACGCCACCGGTCAGCGGCGCACCAGTCTGGCTCGCGGCATTGACGGCCGTGCCGCTCAGGCCGGCACGCACCGGCTCACCCGAAACATCCACCAGCGGGTTGGCGACCTTGCGTAACTGAACCGCCGGTGTGGTCTGGATTTTCTCGCCCGCGCCGGGGCGCATCGCCATGCAGGGCCGGTGGTCGACCTGGGTGACGGCGCCAATCAGCCGAACCACGCCCTCTTCGAGCGCGGCGCGCACGCCGAGCTGCACCGGCTCCTGGCCCTTGGCGCCAATGTCGATGTCAAACAGATCGCTGTTGAAAAAGCGGAACACGTTCAACCCGACCTCGTAGCCATTGAACTGCTTGGTCAGGCTGACGGTGCGCACCACCATCAGTGTTTTGGTGTCGACGATGCGCAAATCCACGCCCACCGACTGGCTGAAAGTACGCGCCTTGAGGGCAACCTGGTTGACGCCGATTTCGGCGCCGCCGGAGTTGATGTTGTAGTTCAGCTCGGTGATGCCGCCGACGATGAAGTAGTCAGACTTGTTGATGGTGCCGCCAAAGTAAGGCAGCCACGGCACGTTCTGGCCGGCACTTCCGTTGGCGCCGGCCAGCGCGTGGCTGCGGCCGTCGCCCAACTGGCGGCGGTCGGCGTAGCCCAGCTCACGCTCGGCAATCACCGGGTCAAAACGTTCGGCAATACGCACGGCGCCGCTGAGCTTGCCAAGCGCCGAATACACCATCAACGCGCCGCCTTGTGTAATGGCATTGCCTTCGTTGATGCTGTATTTGCCGGTGTAGTCCTTCACGTCGCCGACCGCCACCACCACCGGGGCGCGCCCGGTAGCGGCCACATGGTCGGCAAAGCAGGCGATCAGCGGTTCCATGGGCGTGACGTTGTCGCGCACCGAGGGACCCAGCACGGTAGGCACTTCCATCGGCGCAAATTTCTGCATCGGTGCAGTCACGCAGCCTGCGAGCAGGGCGGCGGCGGCAACTGCTGACAGCACCCGCAGGCCCGCCGCGGCACTGGTGACGCCCAACAGGTTTGGCTTGACGATCATTTTCTCGGCCCGCCGCTCAATTGAGGACACCAAACGTGCAGCCGGTGCTGCCCGCCAAGCTGGCGTTTTGGCTGCCGCTGTTGTGCTGGTTGTTGTTCAGGGCCTGGGTGGACTTGCCATTCACGTCGGTGGTGGTGTTGCCGTTGACGCTGGAACCCACGCTGCCGCTGTTGCCCTGATCGCTGCTGGACTGGCTGCCGTCAGCGCCGCCGGTGTTGCTGTTGGCGTTGCCGGTGGCGCCGGATGTGGCGCCGCTGTTGGTCGGCGACAGGGCTGCGGCGCCCTGGTTGCTGTCATTGCCGGTGGCGTTGGCCGATTGGTTGCAGTTGATCTGGCGCTCGATGTTGGTGGTGTAAACCGGCGCCGTGTAGTAGCCCATGTTGCGTTTCTGAATCATGTCCTGCACTGCGGCTTGATTGACCTTGTCGGCACTCGTCTGGAACTGCCAGCCGGCGTTTTCGCCAACGCCGTTGGCCAGCGCGGCAGGCCCACCGACGACCGCGAGCACAACGGCCAGCAAGCCTGTGCGGCACGCCGGCAGCAGCTCGGCGCAGCGCGCGCCCGGGCGCGAACGGGCAGGAAAGAATGGGGGATTCATCAAGAAAGGACTCCTGGGTTGGGAAAGGAGCCGCTTTCGCCAAAGCCGCTGGCCTGCGCGGCCCCGGTGGGAAGCAACGCGGCCGTCATGACGACGGCCCTCCAGACGGACGCGTTGATGCTGTGCAAAGTCATTGCTGCCGATTTCTTCCTGCAAGATGGATAACGTTCACTTCAGTAACTAGAATCACACCTGGTTACTTAAGTTGAGTAACTATTCCACAGACAGAAAACGTGCGCTGATGCTATTAGCCTAAACAGCTTAGTTGCGTCCCTTAAGCTGAATGGGCTCCTAGACGAAGCCTGCGCTGGCCGCACCAGGGTTAGGCAATTAGCGTAGGACTGAATACTTGAAATCCGCAGCCCCTTGGAGGAGAGTCGCGCCTGGAGCGGGGTGACCGGCAGCGTGCCGCTCAACACCCACTGCGTGCGGCGCAAGCTGCGAATGGAGACCCTGACACTTTGAGCGAACACACATGGCCCGACGCGGGCCGTCCCGGGCAGGTCGGACCGAACCTCTGCCTGGGCCTGGTTGTTGCACCCGGCACGCAGCCGCCTCCCATCCTCTTGCGCATCCAGGCTGCCGGGCACACCGTTGCGATCGGGGCCAGCATCCAGGACCTTTGCCGCGACCCACGGCCGCTGGACGCCATCATGCTGACGGCATTGGCCTTGCCTGCGGGCGCAACGGGAGCCGATGCGTTGCCGACGGACCCGGATGCACCCGTCTGCCTGGTCTTCATGGGGGAGGCAGCCGCCAGCCACGCACTTGCAAGGCAGCCCGGTATTCACCGCGAGTTCCTGGCGGACCCGCCGTCGGACGTGCAGGTCGACGCCCTGCTGGAGCGGCTGGCCTGGAAACGGCATGCTGCCGCGACGATCGCCGCGCTGGACCTGGAAGCGGGGCAATTGCAGGTCCAGCTGGATGCGCTGCAGGAGGAGTTCGTGTCACTCGGCGGCCGTTTGTCCCACGAGTTGCAGGCTGGCCTGAAGCACATCACCGGCTTCGCGCGACAGTTGCAGCAATCGGCCGGCGCGAGGCTGGATTTCACCGAGTCGCGGCACCTCGATCTGATCCAGCAGACAGCGGCGCGTGGACATTGCGCCACGCGAGATCTTGTCGCGCTGGCGCAGGTCAGGTTCACGCGCGCCGAGTCGTCAGCGATCGACCTGGGCACATTGGTCGGCGAATGCATCGCGCAGCTGGCGCCCAGCGCCGCGAGGGTGGAGTGGAAGGTGGGCGACCTGCCGACCATCGCCGGCGACCGCGCGCTGTTGCGCCTGGCGCTGACACACCTGCTCGCCAATGCCGTGAAGTTCAGCGCCGCGAAGCAGCGCCCCTGTGTCGAGATTCTCGCGGTCGCCAGTCATGCCGGCACCACGATGCAGGTGCTGGACAACGGCGTCGGCTTCGATGAATCGCGAGCGCACCGTCTTTTCCTGCCGTTCGAGCGGCTCCATCCCGCGCGCGACTACGAAGGGAGCGGCCTGGGCCTGGCCATGGTCAGGGCGATCGTCGAGCGCCATGGCGGCAAGGTGGCCGCGCAGGTCCGGCCCACGGGCGGGGCCAGCTTCTCGATCTGGCTTCCCCATGCGGCCGACAGGAACATGGCGCCGGCTTCAACGCCGGTCATCGCGGCGCCGCCGCCCGCAGCGCCCGTCCTGCGGACCCAACGGATCCTGTTGGTTGACGACGACGCGCTGGTGACGGCAATCCTGCGTGAAATGCTCCTGCGCGATGGTCATGAAGTTCTGACCGCAGACAGCGCAGAGGCGGGGCTCGTGCTGTTGCGGGACTCGCCTTCTCCGTTCGACACCGTGATCTCGGACTGGCACCTGCCTGGCCTGGACGGTACGACAGTCATGAGGCAAGCCAAGCTGCAGGATTCCCGCACCACAACAGTTCTCATGTCGGGGAAGCTCGGCAAATTCGGCGCCGGGGCCTCCCCGGCGGGAGACCTTCCTGCAGGCGTGGACCGTCTGCTCGGAAAACCGGTATCGAGAAACGAATTGCGAACACTGCTGACCAGCGCTCAGAGATGACCGCTTCGCAATTGATGGTTCCGCGGCCAAGCACCCCGCGCACCGGCAACAACTTGAAACTGGAACAGATAGGCAATATGGTTCGCAACACAGCGCTCTCGGGCGACATCAGGGTGGCACTCGCCGACGATCACGTCCTCGTGCGTTCCGGCGTCAAGGCTTTGCTGGACTCCGTTCCGGGGGTGACGGTTGTGGCGGAAGCAGGCGACGGGGCGGAGTTGCTGGACCTGCTGGCATCCGAGCCTGTCGACGTGGTGCTGATGGATCTGTCGATGCCGGGCATGGATGGCCTCAGTGCCATCGCCCACGTGCGACGCCAGCACCCCTCCACCCAGATTCTCGTGCTCTCGATGCACGGGTCAGCGGATGTCGTGAAGCGCGCCGCCACTGCCGGCGCTTGCGGCTACATCACGAAAGAAGCGTCGAACCATGAACTGGTGCAGGCGCTGCGGACAGTCAGGGCGACCGGAAGCTACTTCACGTCCGCCGTCTCTCTGCTCCTGCTGCAGCCAGCGCCGCGCGAGGCATCGGACGATTTGACGGAGCGGCAGGTCGAGGTTCTGACCTTGCTGGCGCGGGGCAAAGCCGCCAAGGAGATCGGGTTCGAGCTGGGCTTGAGCGCCAGGACAGTCGATGTGCACCGCGCGCGGATCATGAAGCGGCTGGAAATGAACAACATGGCAGGCCTGACCCGGTATGCATTGCGCAAGGGCTTGATCGAAGCCTGACTGCCGTCAGCTGGGCATCTCATCGGGCTTCAGCCCCGCGCCCGGCTGCCTGCAGCCGGCACGGCCAACGCCTGCCGCAGCTCGGCGGCGGTGCCGATTTCATGGCCATCCCGACCCAGCATCCGCAACCGGCCGCGGCAAGGTCATGGTGATCAGCGTGCCCGCTCCCGGGCGCGCCTGCGCCTGGACGCGGCCGCCGTGCCGCTGCGCGATGCATTTCACCAGAGCCAGCCCCACTCCGTTGCGTTCGAAGGGCGCGAAGAACCGGTGCAAGCAGGCCGGATCGAAGCCATCGCCGTTGTCTGCGACGGCGATGGTGCACTCGTCGATCGTGGAGTCCACGCCCACGCCAATGCGCGGCTGCGCGCTGCCGCGAGTGGACTTGACCGCGTTCGCAAGCAACTGTTCGATGGCGATCCGCAGCAGCATCGGGTCCGCCGTCACCTGCGGCCACGGCGCGGGCGACAGCTCCCACTCCACCGAGCGCTGTTGCAGGCTCGGCAGCAGTTCCTGGATGCACTGCCGCACCAGAGGCCCCATGGCCACGGGGCGCGGCTGGACTTCGGCGCCTGCAACCGTCGAAAGTCTTGCCAGGCCGCGCATGAGGCTGTCGCCGCGCAGCGCACCCGCCCGCACGCGTTCGAGGTCGAGCGCCTGCCGGCCTGTCAGGCTGCCGCGCGTCTGCTCCATCAGGACGCCGGCAAACCCTTCGATGGCCAGGAAGATCGCCTGCAAGTCGTGCGAAAGGCGAGCGCAGGAGACGGAAGACCCGGTGCGGGCCCTGGTCAGCTGCGACTCCAGAACGGCGACCCGGGCGCGCAAGGAGGCGGCTTGCGCGCTGGTGCAACTGGGGCAACTGGGGCAACGATGGTTTTTCATGTCTGGCGCTGGTGTCGCCTGGAACCAAGCGGAGTGCCAGTGCCAGTGCCAGCCACTCTAGATGCCGGCGAAACCTTTTGTAACTAGCGATTTCATTCACGAGCCTACGCAAACGCACTAACCGGCCGGCTGATTGGAGCCTGTCGTGGCCTTGGAAGTGAGCGGCGATCAGCCCGCGATGGTGCCGGGCGAGGCCGGCAGGGAGCCCGAAGACAGCGAGCACGCGGGTGCCACGTCTTCCGCGCTCATCTCGACGCCGCGGCCAGCAGGCTCGCGCCGGACGGTCAGGCCACCTGGGCCGGCGGCATCCAGGGCAGCTGCATGGCCAGCCCCTGCCCTTCGCGCTCCAGCGCCACGCCATCGGCCGCTGCCAACGCATCGAGGTCGGCCCACTCCAGCTTGCGGTACGCCGCCTCCGCCGCGAAACCCTTGTCGCCTTCGCTGGGCCGCACCGCGATCCGCACGATCGCGCCCTGCGCCGCGGCCTGGGCCGTGATCACGAGCGCGGACGACGGCTCCAGGTGGTCGGTGGTGTAGACCAGCGCGCCGGTGAGCAGGCTGCGGATGGCGCTGCGGCGCACCTGCCTGGGCAGCGGCGTCGCTTCGTTGCGCAAGGCATAGCCGCGAAAGCTCAGGCTGGTGGCCAGCAGGCTGGCGCACTCGCGCACCGCTTCCTCCACCGTGGTGCCGACCGTTTCGTCGGGGGCCAGCCAGCCGACGACCTCGATGCTGGAAGCCAGCGCCGCGCGCGCGAAGCCGTTGATCTTGCCCGCGCTGTCGTGCAGGTGGGCCAGGTCGGGTTGCGCGCTGCGCAGCCTGCGCTCCATGACCTCGTAGATCATGCCGATGGGCTGGAGGTTGACCACCAGGTGGTGCCGCATGGAAGGCGCCAGCCGGCGCAGCAGCGCGTAGCGGGCCGCCTCGGCCGCGGCAGAGGGCAGCCCGGGTCGGGGTCCTGGATTCGAAACCGGCATGGGGCCACCTTACCACCCGAGCCGGTGCTGTCAACCGCCGCTGCAGCGTTGAGAATCAGTCCGCCTTGATCTTCGCGCGCTCGACCACGGCCTTCCAGCGCTTTTGCTCGGTGGCGATGAACTGGGCGAACTGCGCCGGCGTGCCGCCCACCGGCTCGGCGCCATCCTGGTGCAGGCGCTCGAGCGCCGCGTTGTTCTTCATCGCCTTCATCGTCTCGGCCGCGAGCTTGTCGATGTTGGCCTGGGGCATGGTGGCCGGCGCCAGGATGCCGTACCACTGCGTCATCTCGAAGCCGGGAAAGCCCTGTTCGGCGACCGTGGCCACGTCGGGCAGCTGCTGCAGGCGTTTCGACGAACCCGTGGCGATGCAGCGCAGCTTGCCCGCCTTGATGTGCGGCAGGATCGCCGAAGCGCCGACCGCCGCCGCCTCCAGCCGTCCCGCCAGCAGGTCGGTCAGCTGCGGGCCGGTGCCGCGGTAAGGCACGTGCAGCAGGAACACGCCGGCCGTCATCTTCAGGTATTCGAAGGCCAGGTGGCCGGCGCTGCCGTTGCCGGCCGAGCCGTAATTGAGCTGGCCTGGCCTGGCCCTGGCCAGCGCCAGGAATTCCTTGAGGTTGCGCGCCGGCACGTCCGGGTGCACCACGTACAGGCTGGGCACCTTGGCCAGCAGGCTGAGCGGTTTGAAGTCGCGATTGGCGTCGTAGGGCAGCTTGTCGAACATGTACGGGTTGACCGCCAGCGTGCCGATGTGGCCCAGGATGATGGTGTGCTGGTCGTCGGCACGCGCCACTTCGCTCATCGCGATGTTGCCCGAGGCGCCCGGCTTGTTCTCGACGAAGACGTTCTGCCCGAGCGACTTGCTCAGCTCGCCGGCCGCCGTGCGCGCGATGATCTCGGAGCTGCCGCCGGGAGCGAACGGCACCACCAAGCGGATCGGCTTGCCGGGCCAGGCCGCCTGGGCCTGGGCCAGGGGCGCGACGCCGCCGGCTGCGAGGGCGCAGGCCGCGCCGAGGAAGCGGCGGCGGGATTCATGCGATGGGTGGGTCATGGGCCGCATCCTGAGGCAGCCGCATCGGCGGACAATACGGGCTTCCCCGCATCCATGGAAAATTCCCTTGGCACCCCGCTCCCCCTGGCCTGACAAGGTCATCGCGCTCCTGCGCGCCGGCAACCCGGCCGCCGCGATCGCCCAGATCAAGGTCGCGCCCAGCGTGCGCGAACTCAAGGCGCTGGAAAAAGCCCTCGCCTCCGCGCAATTCGCCGGCAAGTGGAAAGACGTCGACGTCGCCATCACCGAAAACCTGCAAGCCCTGGCCGCGCCGCGGCTGCACCGGTCGCCATGAGCGAGCCCACGTTCGCCTCCCTGGGTTTGTCGGCTGACCTGCTGCATGCGTGTCTCGACGCCGGCTACCTCACGCCCACCGCGATCCAGCTGGATGCCATTCCGCCGCTGCTGCGCGGCCAGGACTTGCTGGGGCTGGCGCCGACCGGCTCCGGCAAGACCGCCGCCTTCGCGCTGCCGCTGCTGCAGCGGCTGGCCGCCGGCCAGCGCCATGCGCAGCGCCGCGTGCGGGTGCTGGTGCTGGTGCCCACACGCGAGCTGGCCGCGCAGGTCGGCGAGGTGTTCCGGCGCCTGGGCGCGTCGTGCGCGCACCCGCCCAAGGTGGCCGTGCTGTTCGGCGGCGTTTCCGTCAATCCGCAGATGATGGGCCTGCGTGGCGGCGCCGACGTGGTCGTGGCCACGCCCGGCCGGCTGCTCGACCTGCTGGAGCGCAACGCGCTGCGGCTCGACGGCGTCGAGGCCCTGGTGCTGGACGAGGCCGATCGCCTGCTGGACCTGGGCTTCGCAGCGGAACGCGAGCGGGTGCTGGCCGAACTGCCGGCGCAGCGCCAGACGCTGCTGTTCTCCGCCACCTTTCCCCAGGAAGTGCAGGCGCTGGCGGACAGCCTGCTGCGCAACGCGACGCGGGTCGAGGCTGCGGCGCCGGACGGCGCAGCGCCAGCGATCGTGCAGCGGGTGATCTCGGTCGACGCCGGCCGTCGCACCGAGCTGCTGCGCCGCCTGGTGCAGGACGAGAAATGGGACCGCGTGCTGGTGTTCGTCGCCACCCGCCATGCCGCCGAACAGGTGGCGCGCAAGCTGCACGACCGCGGCGTCTATGCCGCGCCGCTGCACGGCGAACTGAGCCAGGGCCAGCGCACCGAGGTGCTGGCGCACTTCAAGGACCGCCGCTACGACGTGCTGGTCACCACCGATCTGGCGGCCCGCGGCATCGACATCCCGGGGCTGGAGGCGGTGGTCAACTACGACCTGCCGCGCTCACCCAACGACTACGTGCACCGCATCGGCCGCACCGCACGCGCCGGCGCAAGCGGCATCGCCGTGAGCTTTGCCAGCGCTGGCACCGAGGCGCACATGCGGCTGATCGAAAAACGCCAGAACCTGGTGCTGCCGCGCGAGCAGGTGGCGGGCTTCGAGCCGGTGGAGCTGGAACCGCCGCCGCAGCCCGAGGCAGGCGTCGGCGGCATCAAGGGCAAGCGCCCGAGCAAGAAGGACAAGCTGCGCGCGGCCGCGGGGCTCACGCCAGGCCCAGCCCCAGATTGACCTTCAGCAGCACCAGCACGCCGAACACCGCGAAGATCGCTGCCGCGACGAAGCGCATCTTCGCCAGCGGCACGATCCTGGCCAGCCGGTCGCCCAGCAGCACTGCCGGCACGTTGGCGGCCATCATGCCCAGCGTGGTGCCCACCACCACCATGGTCAGGCTGGCGTACTTGGCGCCCAGCGCGATGGTGGCGAACTGGGTCTTGTCCCCCATCTCGGCCAGGAAGAACGCCACCAGCGTGGTGGCGAAGGGGCCGTAGCGGCTGGCCTTGCCGCTGTCTTCGAACTTGTCGGGGATCAGCGCCCAGGCCGCGAACCCCAGGAAGGCAACGCCGAGCACCCAGCGCATGACGTCGGCGCTCACGCTCGCGGCGACCCAGTCGCCCAGGGCCGCGGCGACGAAATGGTTGGCGATGGTGGCGCCGAAGATGCCGGCGATGATGGCCCAGTGCCGGCCCGGGAACCTGGCGGCAAGGAAGAACGACAGCAGCTGGGTCTTGTCGCCCATCTCCGCGATGGCGACCATGCCGAACGAGGCGAGAAAAGCTTCCATGGAACGGGGAAATCCAAAGGCCGGAGAGCACATGACTGCGCAGCTTCCCCGGCCAGTGCGGAAAGCTGTGCAGTCAAAGGTCTTGCCAGGCTGGAAGCTGCTTGCACCATGGCCGTGGGGGCCAAGTCTGTTGACGCAAGCCTCTGCGGGATGCAGAGCGGCTACTCCCCAATGACGGGTGAAGGCGGATTATAGGTGGGACGGGGAGCGCTGCGCGGCAAAGCTGCGCGCCCTGCGAGTCCGACGGCTCTGAGGCCGCCACTTCCGCCACCAGCCCCGATGCCACGCCCAGCTCCTCCACCAACGGTCCTGTCTGTGCGGCCGTGCCGACCACCCGAACACGTAATCGTCGGGCCGCACCAGCGCCGCAACCCACCCGTGACGAGAGAACCAGGCTTGCGCCACGCCGTCCGCTGCCCACCGCATCGAGCATGCCTGCGCTCACCGCCTTGCAGCACCCACCGCGGCAACAGGCTGCCGCGCGCCGCAGGCTCCTGCAGCGCGAGCAGCCCGGTTTCCAGCCGCGGCTGGATGTCCTGGCGCCGCGTGTCCTTGACCACGCCGCCGCAGCCGGCCAGCAGCTTGGCGTCGCCTGCGCGCCTTGGCCGGATCGCCTTCGCAGATCAGCGCGCCAGCGCCGCGCCATGGACGAATCACGCAAGGACCAGTGCTTTTCGGGCGTCGGCCACAATCCGGCGCATGAAGTCCGAGCCCGCCGCGCAACTGCTCGTTCCGACCCGGGGAAGTGCGGCACGACCAGCCCGACGACTGCCGCCACTGCGCGCTGGCGGCGGTGCGCGCCCGTGCCATGGACTGGAGCCGGTGGCGCAGGTCGCGGCCCAACCGGGCTAACACGCCGCCGCCTGCTTCAGCCAGCTATTGGACCGCAGCGCCGGCGGCACGTCGTCGGCATACCGCGCGCTGGTGGCGCAAGGGGTGCGTGGCACCGCGGGTTGAGGATCACTCCTTGAGGTTGCCGTGCACCCGCTGCAGCAGCGCGGTCAGCTGCTCGCGCTCGGCCAACGACAGCCCGGCCGCCGCCTGGGCGCCGAGCTTGCGCAGTGACTGCCGCAGCACCCGTGTCAGCGCCTCGCCTTCGTCCGTCAGGCGCAGGCGCAGGTTGCGCCGGTCGGCCGGATCGGCCTGGCCCGCCAGCAAGCCGCGCTCGCGCAAGCCGGTGATCAGGCGCGCCAGCTGCGCCTTGTCGCGCCCGCTGTGCTGGGCCAGGTCGCTCTGGGTGCAGCCGGGATGGCGGCCGAAGAAACGCAGCACCCGCGCCTCCATGGGCGTGAGCGGCACCCCGTCGCGCAAGGCCAGCTGCTGGCGCGCACGCACCTGGTGCATCACCGCATGGACCAGCTCCAGCAGATCGCCGCTGCTGTCGGCCTGGACCCGGCCCGGCCTATCGGTTGACATTGTCATTCATTGGATGCATGATGGATGACATTATCAACCATCCAGGATCCACCATGGCGGACACCGCCCCCGGCCGCCGCGTGCAACGCGTGCGCCACGCAACCAAGCGCCGCGAGCTGACCGTGCTGCGCGTGGACGACCTCTCGCCGCACCTGCGGTCCATCACCTTCGGCGGCGACACGTTGGCCGACTTCACCAGCGACTCGTTCGACGACCACGTCAAGTTCCTGCTGGACCTCGGCGACGGCCAGCCGGTGGGCCGCGACTACACGCCGCGCCGCTTCGACCGCGCCGCGCGCGAGCTGGTGATCGAATTCGCGCTGCACGGCGACGGCCCCGCCTCCCGCTGGGCAGCGCAAGCGGCGCCGGGCCAGCGCGCGACCGTCGGCGGCCCGCGGGGTTCCTTCATCGTGCCGCTGGACTACGAGTGGCATTTGCTGGTGGGCGACACCTCGGCGCTGCCGGCGATCGCCCGCCGGCTGCAAGAACTGCCGGCCGGCAGCCGCGCGCTCGCGATCGTGGAGGCGCCGCTGGAAGACCGGCGCGACCTGGCGACGCAGGCCGAGCTGACCCTCGCCTGGGTCGCCAACGCGGCCGAAGGATTGGCGGCCCTGCGCGCGCTGGCGCTGCCGCCCGGCGAAGGCTATGCCTGGTGCGCCGGCGAAGCCAGGACGGTGGCCGAAGCCAGGCGCATCCTGGTCGAGGACAAAGGCCAGGATCGCCACGCGATCCGCGCGGCGGCGTACTGGAAGCGTGGCGTGGTGGCGCACCACGAGAGCCTGGAGTGAGGCACTGAACAGCACGCCAAGCAGCACGCCCATCCGGGGCCGAACTCCTGCTTGACCGGCCGGCCTCCAGCATCAGGCGCAGCAGCGCCTGCACGCCACTCGGGCAGATCCGCCCCGAGGTGGCGGTCTATTTGTCGTCAAGGCAAACGGTGGGCATGTTCGACTCCGGCTGGACTCGATCGGCTTCCCGGCCGCGGTGGTGGCCGGCAACGTGGGCGCGGCTGCCAAGGGTAGGTGAGACAGCCGCGCGGCAACTTTCGGCGCGCTCAGGCGGGGTTGGCGGCGTCCTCCGCATACCACTGGTTCGCCGACAGCATCACCTCGTGGTGGCTGCGCCCGGACGGGATCATCGGAAAGCAGTTCTCCTGCGCCGCGACCGACACGTCCAGGAAGAACGGGCCGTCGTGGGCCAGGCATTCGTCCAGCCCGGACTGCAAGTCGGCGCGCTGCTCGATGCGGCGCGCGCCCCAGCCGAAGGCCTTGGCCAGCGCCACGAAGTCCGGCAGGGCCTGGTTCCAGCTGTGGCTCAGGCGGTTGCCGTGATTGAGCTGCTGCCACTGGCGCACCATGCCCATGTAGCCGTTGTTGGAGAGCACCACCTTGACCTTGGTGCCGTGCTGCATGGCCGTCGACAGCTCCTGGATGTTCATCAGGATGGAAGCGTCACCGCTGACGCAGACCACCGTCGCGTCGGGATGCGCCACCTGGGCGCCGATGGCGGCCGGCAAGCCGTAGCCCATGGTGCCGGCGCCGCCGGAGGTCAGCCAGCGGCGCGGCGCGTCGAAGCGCAGGTACTGCGCGGCCCACATCTGGTGCTGGCCGACGTCGGTGGAGACGATCGCGTCGCGGCCGGCCAGCGTCTGCTGCAGCGAGGCCATCAGCTGCTGCGGCAGGATCACGTCGCTGCGGTCCGGAAAGGCCAGGCTGTCGCGGCGGCGCCAGCCGGCGATGCGCTCGTGCCATGGCCCCAGCCGCCCGGGCGGCAGCGCCTGCAGTTGCGGCAGCGCCAGCAAGGCGTCGAGCACGGCAGCGCAGTCGCCCACCAGCGGCGCGTCGACCTGCACCACCTTGCCGATGCTGGACGGATCGATGTCGATGTGGATCTTGCGCGCATGCGGACAGAAGGTGGCCAGCGTGCCGGTGACGCGGTCGTCGAAACGGGCGCCGACGCAGACCACCAGGTCGGCATGGTGCATCGCCAGGTTCGCCTCCAGCGTGCCGTGCATGCCCAGCATGCCCAGGAAGCGCGGATCGGAGGCCGGGTAGGCGCCCAGGCCCATCAAGGTGAGCGTGGCCGGCGCATCGAGCAGTTGCGCCAGGCGCGTGAAGGCCGCCGACGCTTCGGGGCCCGAGTTGATCAGGCCGCCGCCGCCGTACAGCACGGGACGGCGCGCCGTCGACAGCAGGTCGGCCGCGCGTTGCAGGCTGCCGGCCGGCGGCAGCCGCGGCGTGCCGCG
>NZ_JAQGLS010000183.1 GCF_028292805.1 Ramlibacter sp.
CGGCTGCGCCGCGCCGGCTGGCTGATCGACTCGCGCAGCTGCACCTCCTGCTCGCCCTTGAGCACGGCGCGCGAGCCGCCGGTGAGCTGCAGCGTGTTGTAGGCCTGGGCATCGACGGCCAGCGCGCCGGTGGCGATCAGCTGGCGCAGCACGCCGCGCAGCTGCTGCTCGGAGAACGCCGCGCCGATGCCGAAGGTGGAGAGCTTGTCGTGGCCGAACTGCGCCACCTTGTCGGTGGCCTTGCCGCGCAGGATGTCCATCACGTGGCCGGAGCCGAAGGTGATGCCGCTGGCCTGGTGCACCCGGTAGATGGTGGACAGCAGCATGCGCGCGGCCTGCGTGCCGTTCCACACCGCCGGCGGCTGCACGCAGTTGTCGCAGTTGCCGCATGGCTGCGAGGCTTCGCCGAAGTAGGCCAGCAGCCGCACCCGGCGGCAGTCGGTGGCCTCGGCCAGCGCCAGCAGCGCATCGAGCTTGCCGCGCAGCACCTGCTTGAACTCCTCGGCGGCCGGGCTTTCGTCGATCATCCGGCGCTGGTTCACCACGTCCTGCAGGCCGTAGGCCATCCAGGCATCGGACGGCAGGCCGTCGCGCCCGGCGCGGCCGGTCTCCTGGTAGTAGCCCTCGATGTTCTTGGGCAGGTCCAGGTGGGCGACGAAGCGCACGTCGGGCTTGTCGATGCCCATGCCGAAGGCGATGGTGGCCGTCATCACCACGCCGTCCTCGCGCAGGAAGCGGTCTTGGTGGCGCTGCCGCACTTGCGCATCGAGCCCGGCGTGGTAGGGCAGGGCGTCCATGCCTTCGCGGCACAGCATCTCGGCGATTTCCTCCACCCGCTTGCGTGACTGGCAGTACACGATGCCGGCCTCGCCGGCGTGCTCGCCCTCGATGAAGCGCAGCAGCTGCTGGGTGGGCTCGGTTTTCTCGGCGATCGTGTAGCGGATGTTCGGGCGGTCGAAGCTGCTGACGAACTGGCGCGCCTGCTCCAGCTGCAGGTGCTGCACGATGTCGGCACGGGTGATGTCGTCGGCCGTGGCCGTCAGCGCGATGCGCGGCACGTCGGCGTAGCGCTGGTGCAGCACCGCCAGTGCCCGGTATTCCGGCCGGAAATCGTGGCCCCACTGGCTGACGCAATGCGCCTCGTCGATGGCGAACAAGGCCAGCTTGCGCTGCTCGTGCAGCGTGTCCAGCAGCGCCAGGAAGCGCGCCGTGGCGATGCGTTCCGGCGCGGCGTACAGCATGGTGATTTCGCCGCGCAGCATCTTGCGTTCCACCGCGTTCGCTTCCTCCATCGACAGGGTGGAGTTGAGGAACTCGGCCTTGACGCCGGCCTCGCGCAAGGCGCCGACCTGGTCGTGCATCAGCGCGATCAGCGGCGACACCACGATGGAGACGCCCTGGCCGGCCTGCTGCCGGGCCAGCGCGGGGATCTGGTAGCACAGCGACTTGCCGCCACCGGTGGGCATGAGCACCAGCGCGTCGCCGCCGGCGATGACGTGCTGGACGATGTCTTCCTGTGCGCCGCGGAACGCGGAATAGCCGAAGACGTCGTGGAGAAGGGTGTGTGCAACTGACAAAGTGGGGTGATTGTCCCGCAGGGAGGATGTCCAACGCTTTCTCCCTAGAATCGGTAACCCATGAAACCTGTGATCTATACCCGTGGCCAGGCCTTGCCGGCGCTGCTCGCCAGGCGCATCGTCATCCTCGATGGCGCCATGGGCACCATGATCCAGCGCTTCAAGCTGGTCGAGGCCGACTACCGCGGCGATCGGCTGCGCGACCACCCCAAGGACGTCAAGAACAACGGCGACCTGCTGGTGCTGACGCGCCCGGACGTGATCCGCGACATCCACGAGGGGTATCTCGCCGCCGGCGCCGATATCCTGGAGACCAACACCTTCGGCGCCAACCAGCTGGCCCAGGACGACTACCAGCTGGGGCACCTGGCGCGCGAGATGAACGTGGCGGCGGCCCGGCTGGCGCGCGAAGCCGCCGACAAGTTCTCCACGCCCGAGCATCCGCGCTTCGTCGCCGGCGCCCTCGGCCCGACGCCGCGCACGGCCAGCATCAGCCCGGACGTGAACGACCCGGGCGCGCGCAACGTCGACTTCGAGCAGCTGCGGGCGTCCTATTACGAGCAGGTCTCGGGGCTGGCCGAAGGCGGCGTCGACCTGCTGCTGGTGGAAACCATCTTCGACACGCTCAACGCCAAGGCCGCGCTGTTCGCCATCGAGGAGTTCTTCGCCGACAGCGGCGAGCGGCTGCCGCTGATCATCAGCGGCACCGTCACCGATGCCAGCGGCCGCATCCTCAGCGGCCAGACCGTCAGCGCCTTCTGGAACAGCGTGCGGCATGCCCGGCCGCTGGCGGTGGGCCTGAACTGCGCGCTGGGCGCGGCGCTGATGCGCCCCTACATCCAGGAGCTGGCCAAGGTTGCGGGCGACACCTTCATCAGCTGCTATCCGAACGCCGGCCTGCCCAACCCGATGAGCGAAACCGGCTTCGACGAGACGCCGGAAGACACCTCGCGCCTGCTGCGCGAGTTCGCCGCCGAAGGCCTGGTGAACATCGTCGGCGGCTGCTGCGGCACCACACCGGAGCACATCGCCGCCATCGGCCAGGCCGTGCTGCCGCTGGGCGCGCGCACCGTCAAGCGCGACTTCTTCTACAAGGAAGAGGCTTAGGCGTCCGGCAAAGCCTTCTGCCCGGCTGGAGGGCGGCGGATAATCCTGCGTCATGGACGCCATCGACCGGAACATCCTGAAGGTATTGCAAGCCGACGCCCGCACCAGCCTGCAGCAGATCGGGCAGGCCGTCGGGCTGAGCGCCTCGCCTTGCTGGGAGCGCATCCGCAAGATGGAGCTGGCCGGCGTGATCGAGGGCTACACGGTGCGCCTGAACGCCCAGGCCCTGGACCTGAGCGACACGGTGCTGGTGCAGGTCACCCTGGACAGCCATTCCGACAACACGCTGGAAAAGTTCGGCGAAACGCTGGCCGCGATCCCCGAGGTGATCGAGGCCTACCTGGTGTCCGGCGAGTACGACTACCTGCTGCGGGTCGCGGTGAAGGACACGCGCGATTACGAGCGGCTGCTGCGCGAGCGCCTGTACAAGATCAAGGGGATCCGGCACAGCAAGTCGAGCTTCGTGCTGCGGACGCTGAAGAAGGCGGACCTGCCGCTCTGAGCAAGGTGCGCTGGCCAGCGTGCGCACCTTGCCAGGAGGGGCTTGCCGGGCGTGCTGGCGTTGCCTGCGCACCATGCCTTAAAATCCCCCCACCTCAAGGAGCGCTGCAGCGGCCACACGCCGTCAGGCTTGAGACGACCCAACCGCGCTCACCCGTAACCCCAACGAGGTGAGTGTGATGCAACAGCGCCAAGTCCCCCCCATGAAGCTGGCCGGCCTGGAGCCGGTCACCATCGGCGAGGGCAGTTTGTTCGTCAACATCGGCGAACGCACCAACGTCACCGGCTCGAAAGCCTTCGCGCGCCTGGTCCTGGCCGGCCACTACGAGCAGGCCCTGGCCGTCGCCCGCCAGCAGGTGGAGAACGGCGCCCAGGTCATCGACATCAACATGGACGAGGCCATGCTGGACAGCAAGGCGGCCATGGTCCGCTTCCTCAACCTGATCGCCAGCGAGCCCGACATCGCCCGGGTGCCGATCATGGTCGACTCGTCCAAGTGGGAAGTGATCGAGGCCGGCCTGCGCTGCATCCAGGGCAAGGGCATCGTCAACTCGATCAGCATGAAGGAAGGCGAGGCCGAGTT
>NZ_JAQGLS010000185.1 GCF_028292805.1 Ramlibacter sp.
TGGCCCGGCGCCGCTTTCAGTCGGCGGCGGAAGAGGACTGCCCTTCGCTGCCGCCCTGCCCCGCGGGTTTGCGGCGCCGCCGCCGGCGCTTGCGCGGCGCGTCGCCGCCAGCGGATTCGCCCTCGCCTTCGGCCTCGTCGGTGTCCTCGCCCGGTTGCGGCTGGCTGCGCAGCGGCGCCGATTCGGCATCGAGCGCGGGCGCCGGCGCGGCCGGCGCACGCACGGTGCGCACGCGGCGCTGGTTCTTCTGCTGCTCATCGCGCAGCTGCTCGACCAGGTCTTCGCGGACGGCGTCGCTGGCCAGGCTGAACTCCTGCCACCAGTCGGCCAGCACCACGTCGATTTCGCCGACGTCGGCGCGCAATCGCATGAAATCGAAGGCGGCGCGAAAGCGCGGCTGCTCCACCAGGCTGAACGGCGTGCTGCCCACGCGCTTTTCGAAGCGCGGCTGCATCATCCAGATCTCGCGCATGTCGGCGCCGAGCTTGCCCCGGCCGGAGATGTCGCCGATGCGCGACTCGAACACTTCGTCGATCGCATCCTGCAGCGCCGGGAACGGATGCTGCTTGCGGGCCAGCCGCTGCGCCCAGCCGTCGCGCACGTCGGCCCACAGCACGCAGGCCAGCAGGAAACTGGGCGCCACCGGCTTGCTTTCACCCACGCGGCGGTCGGTGTCCTGCAGCGCGGCCCGCACGAACGGCTGCTCGGCGCGCTCGACCACCAGGTCCAGCAGCGGATAGATGCCGCGCGCCATGCCCAGCGCCTTGAGCTGCTCGATGGTCGCCAGCGAGTGGCCGGTCTGCAGCAGCTTGAGCATCTCGTCGAACAATCGGCTTTGCGGCACCTCGTCCAACAGGCGCAGGCTGGGCAGCAGCGGCGCCTTGGTCTTGGGCTCGAGCTGGAAGCCCAGGGCGGCCAGCTTGGACATGAAGCGCACCGCGCGGATGATGCGCACCGGGTCTTCGCGATACCGCGTGGCCGGGTCGCCGATCATTCGGATCAGCAGCTTCTTGGCGTCCCGGATGCCGTTGTGGTAGTCCACCACGATGCGCCGCTCGGGGTCGTAGTACATCGCATTGATGGTGAAGTCGCGGCGCGCAGCGTCTTCTTCCTGCGGGCCCCAGACGTTGTCGCGCAGCACCCGGCCGGTGGAGTCGACCGCGTGCTTCATGCCCGCCAGCTCGCTCTTGCTGGTGCGCTCGTTGCCGCTGACGGACTCGGCCGCGGCACTGTCCATGTAGGCGCGGAAGGTCGAGACTTCGATCACCTCGTGCTCGCGGCCACGGCCGTACACCACGTGGACGATGCGAAAGCGCCGGCCGATGATGAAGGCGCGCCGGAACAGGCCCTTGACCTGCTCCGGCGTGGCGTTGGTGGCCACGTCGAAGTCTTTCGGCCGCAGCCCCACCAGCAGGTCGCGCACAGCGCCGCCCACGATGTAGGCGTCGAAACCGGCGTCCTTGAGGGTGTGCACCACGTTGAGGGCGCGCTCGTCGACCAGGGCGGGGTCGATCCCGTGTTCCTCGGGTCCGACCTCCTGGCGCGTGCCGAATTTGGGGGCCTTGCGGCTCGCGCTGCCCAGCAGCTTGTCGATGAATCGTTTGATCATTGGAAGAGATCGAGTATGCGCCAGCCGCGCTCCTGCGCGATGGCGCGCAGGCCGGGGTCGGGGTTGGTGGCCACCGGATGGTCCACCCGCTCCAGCAGGGGCAGGTCGTTGGTTGAATCGGAATAGAAGGTGGTGGCGACGTCGTCCCAGGCCAGCCCGCGCGCGGCCAGCCACTGCTGCACGCGCACCACCTTGCCCTCGCGCATGGACGGCACGCCGGCGATGCCGCCGGTGATCCAGCCGCCGCCGTCGCGCTCCAGCTGCACCGCGATCAGCTCGGCGACGCCGAACACCGCCGCGATCGGCCGCGTGACGAACTCGTTGGTGGCGGTGACGATCGCCACCAGGTCGCCCGCGTCCTGGTGCGAGCGCACCAGCCCCAGCGCGGCCGGCCGCACCGCCGGCAGGATCCAGTCGCGCATGAAGCGCTCGTGGGCCGCCACGGCCTGGGCTTCGCCGCGCAGCCGGACGGCTTCGACGGCAAAGCGCACGTAATCGTGCACGTCCAGCGTGCCGGCGATGTAGTGCGCATAGAACGCGTCGTTGCGGCGCTTGAATTCGACCTTGTCGGTCCAGCCGATCTGCTGGGTGAATTCGCCCCAGGAGAAGTCCGAGTCGATCGGCAGCAGGGTGTGGTCGAGGTCGAACAGCGCGACCCGTTGTTTGCCGCTCACGCGTTCTCCAGCATGGACTTGATCAAGGGAATGGTGATGGCGCGCTGGGTCTGCAGCGCATAGGCGTCCAGGTGCTCCAGCAACTGCATCAGGCTGCCCAGGTCGCGCGAAAAGCGCGTCAGGATGAAGTCCATCACGTCGTCGCCGAGGAACACGCCGCGCGCGTCGGCTTCTTGGCGCAGCACGGCGCGGCGCTCGGGCTCGCTCAGCACGTGCAGCTGGAACACGTGGCCCCAGCCCAGGCGCGTGCGCAGATCTTCGCGCAGCTTCAGGTCGGCCGGCGGCAGCAGGCCGGCCGCCAGCACGCCCCGCTGCAGCGTCTGCGCCTGCACGAACCAGGCGAACGCCGCGTGCTGCTGCACCGCGTTGTACAGGTGCGTGTCGTCCAGCAGCAGCACCGCCCAGCGCTCGTCGAACTCCGGCGGCTCGGCGATGCTGGGGTCGAGCCAGCCGACGCTGGCGCCCTGCTCGCGCAGCGCGGCTTCCACCGCCTGCAGCAGGTGCGTCTTGCCGCTGCCGGAGCCGCCCCACAGGTAGGTGGGCACGGGCGAGCGGGTCGGGCTGCCGCCCCACAGTTGCAGGTGGCGCCAGGCCGCCTCGTTGGGCCCGGCCAGGAAGCTGCCCAGGCTGGGCGCGCGGGCCAGGCCGATGTCGAGGGCAAGCTGCTTCATGGGCATGGCATCAGGCGTTGTAGAGCGGGCTGGACAGGTAGCTGGCGCGCATGCGGCGGATCGCCACCAGCAGCACCGCGCTGGCCGGCAGCGCGACCAGCACGCCGACGAAACCGAGCAGCTGGCCGAAGGCGAGCAAGGCGAAGATCACCGCCAGCGGATGCAGGCCGATGCGCTCGCCCACCAGCCGCGGCGTGAGAAACAGGCTTTCGAACACCTGGCCCAAGCCGTACACGACGCCGACCATCGCGACCGCCTTGAGCGGGGTGAATTCCAGCAAACCGGCCACCAGCGCCAGCACCAGGCCGAGCCCGAAACCGACATAGGGCACGAACATGGCCAGCCCGGTGAACACGCCGATCGGCAGCGCCAGGTCCAGGCCGAACAGCGCCAGGCCGGCACTGTAGAACACCGCCATGGTCACCATCACCAGCGCCTGGCCGTGCAGATACTGGCCCAGCACGCCGTCGGCCTCGTCGGTGAACGAGTCGACGGCGGGGCGGGCCCGCGGCGGCACCAGCTCCAGCACCCGCGCCACCACCTGTTTCCAGTCCAGCAGCAGGTAGAACAAGGCCACCGGGATCAGCACCGCGTTGCCGACGATGGCCAGCGTGATGCTGCCGCCCAGCTTGACCGAGGACCAGAGCGAGCCCAGGCCCTCGCCCCAGTTGGCGTTCAGGTATTCGACCAGCTGCAGCCGCAGGCTGGCCATGTCCAGGGAAATGTGGATGCCGAACTGCGCCAGCCAGGGCGACAGCGTGCCGTGCAGCCGGTCCAGCAACTGCGGCAGCTGCTCGCGCATCAGCGGCACCTCCTTGATCACCACCGGCACGATCAGCAGCACCACGCACAGCAGGGCCAGGATGAACAGCAGTTCGACCAGGATCACGGCCAGCACCCGCGGCAACCGGCCCTTGCCGGCGTGGTCCAGCCGGTCCACCAGCGGCGTCAGCGCATAGGCCAGCACCCCCGCCACCACGAACGGCGTCAGCACCGGGCCGAGCGACCAGAGCGCCAGCACGGTGAGCGCCGCGATGCCGGTCCAGGCAGCGGCCCGCTTCTGCGTCGGGGTGAATTGCATCGAGGGGGTGCGGCCGCGCTCAGCGCAGCTGCAGGTCCTCGTCGCTGAAGCGGATGCCCAGCGGCTCGACCAGCAGTTGCTTGGGCCCGGCTTCCAGGCTGCCGGCCAGCGTGGCGGCGACGCCGAGCGACTGCGCCACTTGGACGGTGCGCTGCGCGTCGGCCGCCGGCACGAACAGCGCGAACCCGGCGCCCATGTTCAAGGTGCTGTAAGCCTCGCGGTCGTCCTGGCGCGCCTGCTGCTGGATGAAGCGCAGCACCGGCGGCACTGGTGGCAGCGTGTGGATGCGGTAGGTCAGCTGGGCTGGATGGCGCAGCAGCTTGCGCCAGCCGTGGCCGGTGATGTTGGAGCAGTAATGCGGAATGATGCCGGCCTGGTACAAGGCTTCGGTCACCGGCGAATACAGCAGCGTCGGCGCCAGCAAGGCCTCGCCGTAGGTCGAACCGTCCTCCAGCCGCGTCAGGTAGCCCTGGGGCAGGCGCTCGACCAGCTTGCGCGCCAGGCTCAGGCCGTTGGCGTGGATGCCGCTGGAGGCGAGCAGCACGATGGCGTCGCCGGCGGCCAGCTTGTCGCCCACCGACAACCGCTCCTTGGGGTTGACCAGGCCGGTGCAGGAGGCCGCCAGGTCGATCCGGCCGGCTTCGACGATGCCGGCCAGCGCCGGCGTCTCGCCGCCGCCCCAGGCCACGCCGCAGTCGTCACAGGCCTGCTTCCAGCCGGCCACCAGGGCCTGGGCGCGCTGGGCGTCGCCGAACCAGTCGGAGCCGCCGGCCGCCCAGTAGGCCTGCACCACCAGCGGGGTCGCGCCGACGGTGATCAGGTCGTTGATCGCCATGGCGATGGTGTCCTGGGCGATGCCGGCGTAGTAGCTCTTGCCGGTGAGCTGCTGCATCTCGTCGGCCACCAGCGACTTGGAACCCAGGCACTCCACGATGGAGGCCAGGTAGAACGGGCCGACGTCCACCACGTAGGCCGATTCGCCGCGGGAAGCCTGGATCTCGCTGAAGCCGTGGGCGCCCAGGTGGACGGCGGTGGCGGCGGCAGCCCGCTGCGCGGCGATCTTCAGGGGGTCGATCAGGTCGTAGTTGACGCCCGCCTGCTCATAACTGAGGGTGGCGGGCTGGCTGGCATCGGAATTCATGGGGCAAATTATCGCTGCTGTGCAGCAACGGCCGGAATCATCAACGCTGGAGGGTGCGCAGCTTTGCTGCGCACCGCCCCGCGCCCTAGTGCCGCGCCCGGCGCAAATCCGCGACCCGCTCGGCGATGGCGTCGATGTCGAGTGCGTCCTGCGCGTGCACGAGGTAAGTTTCCAGGTCGTCCACGGCGCTGCTGGTGTGGCCCTGCTCGGCATGGGCCAGGCCGCGGTCGCGGTACTCGGACCAGGCATCAGGCAGCAGCACCACCAGCCGGTTCTGCACCGCGATCACGCGTTGCCAGTCCTCCTGGGCCCGATGGATTTCCTTGAGGTTGCGCAGCATGCGCGCCAGGATGTCGCGCGGCGGCGCGGCCTGCAGGTACAGCCCCAGCGGCACTTCGAACTCGTCGATCAGGCCGCTGCGCCGCGTGTAGGGCTCCAGCCGCTCGGACAATTCCTCGCGCGACAGCGACTGGCCGGTGAACGGGTCGATCACCACCTGGCCCTTGGGCAGGTTGACCTTGACCATGAAGTGGCCGGGAAAGCAGACCCCGCGCGCATGCAAGCCGACGCCTTGCGCCAGCTCGATCCACAGCACCGCCAGCGAGATCTGGATGCCGCGCCGCGTGCGCAGCACCACGTTCAGATAGCTGTTGTCCGGATCGCAGTAGTCATTGACGTTGCCGCCGAAGCTCAAGTCGCGGAAAAAGAACTGGTTCAGGGTGCGCAGCCGCTGCAGCGGCGCGGCGTCGGCCGGGATGCGGCGCTTCAGGCGCGCCAGCAACTGGTCGACGTCGCCCAGCACCACCTGCAGGTCCAGGTCGGGATATTCGTCTTGCGCCAGGCTGGCCGCCGCCTCCAGCAGCGGCAGCTGGTCGTCGCTCTGCACCAGCGTCCTGAAATAATCCAGCGACGTGGGCGCAGTGAATTGCATTGACATGGGGTCTTTGTAATGGACGGGCCAGTGCCCGTCAACCTGCGCTGCAGCCCGGCGTTCAGCGCGTGACAAATTGCCGCAGCCTGACGCCGGCAATTGCGAGCGCTACGAAATAGATAGCTGCGGACAGCGCCAGCGTACCTGTCATGGCGCCAACGCGCTTCCAGGGCTGGGCGCGCCACTCAAGCCAGGGCAGGTTGCCGGCGGCCCAGAGCAAAAAGGCGCCAAGCAAGGCGGTGCCGGCCAGCACCTGCAGCGCAAAGAGGCCCCAGCCTCTGGACGGCCGGTAGTTGCCGCCGCGCATCAGTCCCACCAGCAGCCAGCTGGCATTGATCAGGGCGCCGATGCCGATCGACCAGGCCAGGCCCGCGTGGGCCAGCCACGGCACCAGCGCAATATTCAGCAGCTGGGTGATCACCAGCACCACGACGGCGATGCGCACCGGCGTGCGCATGTCGCGGTTGGCGTAAAAGCCCGGCGCCAGCACCTTGATGGCCACCAGCCCGAGCAGGCCGACGCCGTAACCGGTCAACGCCAGCGCGACCTGGGCGACGTCGCTGTCCCGGAACGCGCCGTAGTGGAACAGCGTGGCCACCAGCGGTTGCGAGAACACCAGCAAGGCCATCGCGCTCGGCACGCTCAGCAGAACGACCAGCCGCAAGCCCCAGTCGAGCATGGCGGAATAGCGCTCGGGGTCGTTGGCCGCCTTGGCCGACGCCAGCTGCGGCATCAGCACGACGCCCAGGGCGACGCCCAGCAGCGCGGTAGGAAACTCCATCAGCCGGTCGGCGTAGAACAGCCAGGTGACGCTGCCCGGCCGCAGCCAGGAGGCGATCTGGGTGTTGATCAGCAGCGAGATCTGCGCCACCCCCACGCCCAGCAGCGCCGGCGCCATGGTCCGCAGCACGCTGCGCACCCCTTCGTCCCGCCAGGCCGCGCGCACGCTGGACCAGCCCAGGCCGATGCGCGGCATCAGGCCCAGCCGGCGCAGCACCGGCACCTGCACCGCCAGCTGCAGCACGCCGCCGGCCATGACGCCCGCCGCCATCGCATAGATCGGCTCGATGCCCATGGAGGCGAACCAGGGCGCGCCGAGCCAGGCCGCCACGATCAGGCAGAGGTTGAGCAGGACCGGGGTGGCGGCCGGCACCGCGAACCGCTTCCAGGTGTTGAGGATCCCGGCCGCCAGCGCCACCAGCGACATGAAGCCGATGTAGGGGAACATCCAGCGCGTCATCAGGACCGCCGCCTCGAAACTGTGCGGGTTGTTCTTGAAGCCGCTGGCTAGCGCCCAGACCAGCACCGGCGCGCCCACCACACCGAGGACGCAGACAAGCAGCAAGGCCCAGCTCAGCAGCGTCGCAACTTGGGAAATGAGCAAGTGCGTGGCGGCCTCGCCGTCGGCCTCCTTGCTGTGCGCCAGGGCCGGCACGAAAGCCTGGCTGAAGGCGCCCTCGGCGAACAGCCGGCGAAACAGGTTGGGGATGCGGAAGGCGACATTGAAGGCGTCCGTCATCGCGGTGGCGCCAAAGGCCGCCGCCATCAGCAGGTCCCGGACCAGCCCGGTGATGCGGGACGCGAGGGTCAGGAGGGAGACGGTGCCGGCGGCTTTGAGAAGACTCACCGGCGCGAGTGTAGCCCGCCCTCCCCGGCGGCAAATCCCCTGCGCTGGCCCGGATGCGGCTGCGGGCTATAATCGCGGGCTTTGCTGCTGGCAACATCCTCAGACACGTAAGGAATTCATCATGGCATCAGCCAAACCCAAGAAAAAGAACCCGCGCCTGGCGTCGGGCCGCAAGCGCGTCCGCCAGGACGTCAAGCTCAACGCCGCCAACACGTCGCTGCGCTCCAAGTACCGCACCGCGGTGAAGAACGTCGAGAAGGCGGTCGTCGCCGGCGACAAGGCCAAGGCGACCGAACTGTTCGCCAAGGCCCAATCGATCGTGGACACGGTTGCCGACAAGGGCATCTTCCACAAGAACAAGGCAGCTCGCGACAAGAGCCGCCTGTCGGCCAAGGTCAAGGCCCTGGCCGCCGCAACCCCCGCCGCCTGATCACCCCCAGGCCAAGCCCGGAGGCTCACGCCTCCGCCGTTTGATTCGGGTGCGCTGCCAGCACAGCAAAAAGCAGAAAACCGCCTTCGGGCGGTTTTTTGTTGCCTGCAGCGAAGCCGCGCCATTGCTTTTGCCCCGCCCCGCCCCGCCCCGGCGACGACGAAGTCAGGGTTCCCGGTCCGGCAACAGGCAGGCTTCGCCCACCTGCAGATCGTTGTCCTTGGCGAAGTTGAGCACGAAGTCCCAGGCCATCGGCTCGAGGCCGCGCAGTTCGCTGTTGACGACCACGCACTTGACGCCGTTGATCACCGTGGGCACGCACCACGGTGAATAGCTCAGGTGACTGCCGGGCTGGGCGCCGCCGGGGCGGAACGAGCTCATCACGCCCGCCAGCCGTTCCGCCCAGTCGCTGGGTCGGAAGGTGCGTCCATCCGAGGTGATGCCCTGGATGAACACTTCTTTGGCGGAGCTTGAAACCATGGAGTGCGGGAGCGCTGGAACGTTGGGAGGAAAGGCCGCCGGAAAAACCGGTTGCTGCAGCGCACAAGTATTCTATCTTATATAAGAGTTGGCGCCGCGGACCGGGCTTGCGCGGCATCGCAGTGATGCGGAATTCTCAAGCAATCCACGCAAGCCGTGTGCCTACAATCGTGCTCCAGCGGCTCATTCGTTGAGCCGATTTCATTTGCGCGAAGAGGAAAGCAATGGCCCACATCGAGGCGACGTCGCCCCACACCATGAACACCTACGGCCGGCTGCCGATCGCCTTGTCGCATGGCGAAGGCGTGCACGTGTGGGACGTCAACGGCAAACGCTACCTGGATGCGCTGGCGGGCATCGCCGTCAACACCCTGGGCCACAACCACCCCAAGCTGGTGCCGGCGCTGCAGGACCAGGTCGCCAAGATCATCCACAGCTGCAACTACTACCACGTGCCCGACCAGGAAAAGCTGGCGGCCAAGCTGGTGGAGCTATCGGGCATGACCAACGTCTTCTTCGGCTCCACCGGGCTGGAGGCGAACGAGGCCGCGATCAAGCTGGCGCGCAAGTTCGGCCACGACCGCGGCATCGAGCGGCCCGAGATCGTGGTCTACGAAAAGGCCTTCCACGGCCGCAGCATCGCCACGCTCTCGGCCACCGGCAACGACAAGGTGCAAAAGGGGTTCGGTCCGCTGGTGGACGGCTTCATCCGCGTCCCGCTCAACGACATCGACGCCCTGCGGGCGGCGACCGACGGCAACAAGAGCGTGGTGGCCGTGTTCTTCGAGACCATCCAGGGCGAAGGCGGCATCAACGCGATGCGCATCGACTATCTGCAACAGGTGCGCGAGTTGTGCGACCAGAAGAACTGGCTGCTGATGATCGACGAGGTGCAATGCGGCATGGGCCGCACCGGCAAGTGGTTCGCCCACCAGTGGGCCGGCATCGTGCCCGACGTGATGCCGCTGGCCAAGGGCCTGGGCTCGGGCGTTCCCATCGCCGCGGTGGTGGCCGGCCCCAAGGCGGCGGAGATCTTCCAGCCGGGCAACCACGGCACCACCTTCGGCGGCAACCCGCTGGCGATGCGGGCCGGCGTCGAGACCATCCGCATCATGGAAGAGGACGGGCTGCTGGACAACGCCTCGCGCGTCGGCGCCCACCTCAAAGGCGCGCTGGCGCGCGAGCTCGGCGCCCTGCGCGGCGTGACGCAGATCCGTGGCGCCGGCCTGATGATCGGCATGGAGCTGGGCAAGAACTGCAATGTGCTGACCCAGCGCGCGGCCGACAACGGCCTGCTGATCAGCGTGACTGCCGACAACGTGGTCCGGCTGTTGCCGCCGCTGATCATGACCGAGGCGCAGGCTGACGAAGTGGTCGCCATCCTGGCGCCGCTGGTGCGGGAGTTCCTGGACCAATGAACATGCCGAACCCGATCCGCCACTTCCTGCAGTTCAGCGACCTCACCGCGGCGGAACACCACTGGATCCTGCAGCGCGCGGCCGTGCTCAAGGCCAAGTTCAAGCGCTACGAGAAGCACCATTCGCTGGCCGACCGGACCATGGCCATGATTTTCGAGAAGGCCTCGACCCGCACGCGGGTCAGCTTCGAGGCCGGCATGTACCAGCTGGGCGGCTCGGTGGTGCACCTGACCACCGGCGACAGCCAGCTCGGCCGGGCCGAACCGATCGAGGACAGCGCCAAGGTGATCAGCCGCATGGTCGACCTGGTGATGATCCGCACCTTCGGCCAGGACAAGATCGAGACTTTCGCCGAGCACTCGCGGGTGCCGGTGATCAACGGCCTGACCAACGAGTTCCACCCCTGCCAGATCCTGGCGGACATCTTCACCTTTCTGGAGCACCGCGGCCTGGACGCGCAAGGCCGACCCGACCCGGCGCTGATGCGGGGCAAGGTGGTGGCCTGGGTCGGCGATGGCAACAACATGGCCAACACCTGGCTGCAGGCCGCCGAGCTGCTGGGCTTCACGGTGCACCTGAGCACCCCCAGCGGCTACGAGGTCGACCAGACCGTGGCCGGCATCCGCAGCCGCGACAGCTACAAGGTGTTCACGGACCCGATGCAGGCCTGCCGCGGCGCCGACCTGGTGACCACCGACGTCTGGACCAGCATGGGCTTCGAGGCCGAGAACGAAGAGCGTCGCAAGGCTTTTGCCGACTGGCGCGTCGACACCGAGATGATGCGCATGGCCAAGCCGGACGCGCTGTTCATGCACTGCCTGCCGGCCCACCGCGGCGAGGAAGTGGAAGCCGACGTGATCGACGGCCCGCAGTCGGTGGTCTGGGACGAAGCCGAGAACCGCATGCACGCCCAGAAGGCGCTGATGGAGTTTCTGCTGCTGGGGATGGTGGCGTAGCGCTAGTGCGCGGCCGCCCCATTCCGGTACCGCCCGCCCCCGGCGGCCCCGGCACCTTGCCGATCCGCACCAGCCGCTGCTCCACCGCAAACAAGGTGCGCCCCAGTTCGCCGGCCACCTGCTTCAGGGCGATTCCGGCGTCGAAGGCCGTCTCTGGCGGGCAATCTGCAGTTCCATCGTGCTCTCCTGGATCGAAGTGAAAGACTGGATTTCCATACAGCCATCCCGCAACGCGGGCACCACCCCCGCGGTTGACGCACGTGGTTGAAGCCGTGCATCCTTGCCTTGAATGCGGCGCATGCTGCGCGGCGTACCGCGTGGACTTCTCCGGCCACGAGCTGCAGGCAGCCGGCGGCAGCGTGCCCGACGGGCTGGCCGTCGAGGTTACCGCCAGCACCTGGCGCATGCGCGGCACCGACCATTCGCCACCGCGCTGCGCGGCGCTGACGGGCAAGGTCGGCGAGCGCGCCGCCTGCGGCATCTACGAGTGGCGGCCCAATCCCTGCCGCGAACTGGAGCCCGCCAGCGACGCCTGCGAGCGGGCCCGGGCGCGCCACGGCCTGTCGCCGTTGGCGCCCCGGATGCTTTAGGCCTCCACAACTATTTGGGGCGCTGTTGGAAGCAACCGACACCACGGCGCACCAGGCGGTGCACACTTTCCCGCATGGGCTCCGCCATCGCCTTGCAGGACTGCCGCGCGCTCGACGCGGCCGACCCGCTGCGGTCGCTGCGCGACCTGTTCACCCTGCCGGACGGGCTGATCTATCTCGATGGCAACTCGCTGGGACCGTTGCCCCGGGCCGCGCCCGAGCGCATCGCGCGCGCCGTGCAGCAGGAATGGGGCGAAGGCCTGATCCGCTCGTGGAACAGCGCCGGCTGGTTCGATCTGCCGCAGCGGCTGGGCGACCGGATCGCCAGCCTGGTCGGCGCCGGCCCGGGCCAGGTGGTGGCCACCGACAGCACTTCGGTCAACCTGTACAAGGTGCTCAGCGCGGCGCTGTCCATCGCGGCCGCGGACGGCCCGGGGCGCGACGTGGTCCTGAGCGAACGCAGCAACTTCCCCACCGACCTCTACATCGCCGAGGCGCTGTGCCGCGAGCGCGGCTTTCGCCTGCAGTTGCTGGAGCCGCACGAAATCGCCGGCGCCCTGGGCGCGGACAGCGCGGTGCTGATGCTCACGCACGTGAACTACCGCAGCGGCGCCATGCACGACATGCGGGCCTTGACGGCCGCCGCCCATGCCGCCGCTGCGCTCGCCGTCTGGGACCTGGCGCACAGCGCCGGCGCGGTCGAGGTCGACCTGACCGGCGCCGACGCCGACTTTGCCGTCGGCTGCGGCTACAAGTACCTCAATGGCGGCCCCGGCGCGCCGGCCTTCGCCTGGGTCCACCCGCGCCACGCCGACCGCTTCTGGCAGCCGCTGGCCGGCTGGTGGGGCCACGCCGCGCCGTTCGCCTTCACGCCCGACTACCGTCCCGCCGCCGGCGTTGGCCGCTACCTGTGCGGCACCCAGCCGATCCTGAGCATGATCGCGCTGGAATGCGGGTTGGCCGTGTTCACGGCGGCGCAGGCGCTGGGCGGCATGCCGGCGCTGCGCCGCAAGTCGCTGGCGCTGACCGACCTGTTCATCGCGCTGGTGGAACAGCGTTGCGCCGGCCATGGGCTGGTGCTGGCCACGCCGCGCGATCATGCGCAACGCGGCTCTCAGGTCTGCCTGTCGCGCGAGCGCGGCGCCTGCGCGATCGTGCAGGCGCTGATCGCCCGCGGCGTGATCGGCGACTTTCGCGCCGGCGCGCCCGACATCCTGCGCTTTGGCTTCACCCCGCTCTACCTGGGTTTCGAGCAGGTGTGGCACGCCGTGGAGCAGCTGCGCCAGGTGCTGTCCGACCGCTCCTGGGAACGCTGCGAATTCAACCGCCCGCAGGCGGTCACCTGATGCAACCGACCAGGCCCGAAAACATCGTGCGCCAAGAGAAGGCCCAGCTGGATTTCAGCAAGGCCATGAGCTATGGCGACTACCTGCAGCTGGACCCGCTCCTGAGCGCGCAAAAGCCGCTGTCGCCGGACCACAACGAGATGCTGTTCATCATCCAGCACCAGACCAGCGAGCTGTGGATGAAGCTGATGCTGCACGAGCTGGCCGCGGCGATCGAACGCATTGCCAACGACCGGCTGCAGCCCGCCTTCAAGATGCTGGCCCGCGTGTCGCGCATCATGGAACAGCTGGTGCACGCCTGGGACGTGCTGGCCACGATGACGCCGGCCGAGTACAGCGCCATCCGCCCTTACCTGGCCAGCTCCAGCGGCTTCCAGAGCTGGCAGTACCGCTGTATCGAGTTCCGCCTGGGCAACAAGAATGCCGCCATGCTCAAGCCGCACGACCACCATGCCGACCGGCTGGCGGTGGTGCAGGCGGCCTATGAACTGCCCTCCCTCTACGACGAATCACTGCGCCTGCTGGCGCGGCGCGGCCTGCCGGTGCCGGCCAGCCACCTGGAACGCGACTGGACCCAGCCCTACGAGGGCAGCGACGCCGTCGAACAAGCCTGGCTGGTGGCCTACCGCAATCCCGAGCAGCACTGGGACCTGTACCAGCTGGGCGAGGAGCTGACCGACCTGGAAGACGCGTTCCGCCTCTGGCGCTTTCGCCACGTGACGACGGTGGAACGCATCATCGGCTTCAAGCGCGGCACCGGCGGCACCGGCGGCGTCAGTTACCTGCGCAAGATGCTGGACGTGGTGCTGTTCCCCGAGATCTGGAAGCTGCGCACGTCGCTCTAGAAGCCGGCGCCGTACAACCACGGCTGGTCCAGCAGCCGCGCCCCCAGCAGCCGCAAGCCCAGGTTGCGCGCCGCGCGCAACGGCCCTTGCGCGTGAAAGATCGTGCCATTGCGGCGCGCCCCGGCCTGCACCCTGGCCACCCGCTGCCAGCGGTTCAGCGCGTAGCGGCGGAACGCGGTCGGCACGTCGACCACGCGGTCGTCGGCGATGGCCAGCACCCGCTGCAGTTCGCGCGCGTCCTCGATCGCCATGCCGGCGCCCTGCGCCAGGTAGGGCCGCATCGGATGCGCGGCGTCGCCCAGCAGCGCCACCCGTCCTTGCGCCAGGCAGTCGGCCGAGCCCACCGGCGGCCGGTCGTGCAGCGCCCACAGGCGCCACTCGGGGATGGCAGCGATCTGGTCGCGCGCCTGGGCGCAGGCCGGCCCCAGCGCCGCCTCCAGTTCCGCGCGCACCGCCAGCTGGTCCCAGCTGCGCGGATCGCCGGCGACGCCGCCTTCGACCACGCAGACCGCATTGAGCACCTCGCCGCCACGCACCGGATAAGTGACCAGGTGCATGCGCGGCGCCAGCCAGACGGTGACTTCGCGGCTGCGCAGCGGCGGCGGCAGATCGGCCTGGCGCACCAGCCCGCGGTAGGCCAGGTGGCCGGTGACCGCGGGCGGTCCGTCGCGGACCACGCCGGCGCGCACCTCGCTCCACAGGCCGTCCGCGGCCACCAGGGCCTCGCCCTCCACCTCCGGACCGGGCCCGGCGCTGGCGCGGACGCAGCCGTCCAGCGTGCTGACACGCTCCACCTTGCGGCCGGTATGCAGCCGCAAGCCGGCCTCCATCGCCGCAGCCAGCAGGGCGGCCTGCAGGTCGGCGCGGTGCAGGGTCAGGTACGGCGCGCCGTAGCGCTGCTCCATGGCGCCGCCCAGCGGCAGGCTGGCCAGCTCGGCGCCGTCGACCCCGTCGCGCACCCGCAGCCGCTGCGGCTCGAAAGCCTGTTCGCGCAGCGCGCCTTCCAGCAAGCCCCACTCGCGCAGGATGCGCGTGGCGTTGGGCCCGAGCTGGATGCCGGCGCCCACCTCGGACAGGACCCAGGCCTGCTCGAACAGGCGCGCTTCCCAGCCGGCGCGCCGCGCCGCGATCGCCGCTGCCAGCCCGCCCAGGCCGCCACCCGCGATCAATAATTCGCGGCTCACTCCGCGAGCAACTGCCGCAACACGTACGGCAGGATGCCGCCGTGCAGGTAGTAGTCGACCTCGATCGGCGTGTCGATGCGCAGCGTCAGCGGCACTTCCTCGCGGCTGCCGTCGGTGCGGGTCACGATCAGCAGCGCCTCGCTTTGCGGGCGCAGCCCGCGGTCCGGGACGATGTCGATCAGCTCCGAGCCGTCCAGGCGCAGCGACTGCCAGGTGGCGCTGCCGCGGAACTGCAGCGGCAGCACGCCCATGCCCACCAGGTTGCTGCGGTGGATGCGCTCGAAGCTGCGCGCCACCACGGCCTTGATCCCGAGCAGCTGCGTGCCCTTGGCCGCCCAGTCGCGCGACGAGCCGGTGCCGTATTCCTCGCCCGCGAAGACCACGGTGGAGCGGCCTTCAGCGATGTACTTCATCGCCGCGTCGTACAGGAACATCTTCTCGGCGTTGCCCTGCGCGTCGCGGTAGATGCTCAGGCCGCCTTCCTCGCGCGAGCCGTCCGGGCCGGCCGGGATCATCAGGTTCTTGATGCGCACGTTGGCGAAGGTTCCGCGCATCATCACTTCATGGTTGCCGCGGCGCGCGCCGTAGCTGTTGAAGTCCGGCTTGAGCACGCCGTGCTCCTGCAGCCACATGCCGGCCGGCGAGCTGGCCTTGATCGAGCCGGCCGGCGAGATGTGGTCGGTGGTGATCGAGTCGCCGAACAGCGCGATGATGCGGGCGTCGCGCACCGCCAGCGGGTCGGTGCCGGCGCCTGCCACCGGCGGCTGCATGCTGAAGTCGTCGAAGAACGGCGGCTCGGCGATGTAGGTGCTGGTGGGCCAGGTGTAGGTGGCGCCGGCGACACCCTTGATGCGCTCCCACAGCTCGCCCGGCTCGGCCTTGACCTTGGCGTAATTGGCGCGGAAGGCCTTGCCGTTCATGGCGTACTTCATCAGCGCGTGGATCTCGTCGCTGGTCGGCCAGATGTCGCCCAGCCACACATCCTTGCCGTCGCTGCCCTTGCCCACCGGCTCGGTCATCAGGTCCTTGAGCACGGTGCCGGCGATGGCATAGGCCACCACCAGTGGCGGGCTGGCCAGGAAGTTGGCCTTCAGGTTCGGGTGGATGCGCGCTTCGAAGTTGCGGTTGCCCGACAGCACGGCGGCGCACACCAGGTCACCCTTGGTGATGGCTTCGTTGATCTCCGGCGTCAGGTCGCCGGCGTTGCCGATGCAGGTGGTGCAGCCGTAGCCGGCCAGCGAAAAGCCCAGCTTCTCCAGGTACGGCAGCAGGCCGGCTTCGGTCAGGTACTCGGTGACGATGCGCGAGCCGGGCGCCAGCGAAGTCTTGATGTGCGGCTGGACGCACAAGCCCTTTTCCACCGCCTTCTTCGCCAGCAGGCCGGCCGCCAGCAGCACGCCGGGGTTGGAGGTGTTGGTGCAGCTGGTGATGGCGGCGATCAGCACGTCGCCATTGCCGATGGTGATGTCCTGCGTTTCCACCACGGCCGGCACCGACAGCGCGCCGGCCGCCGCCAGCGTCGGCTTGTTGGCCTCCATCTCCATTTCGAAGCGCGGCGCCGCCAGCCGCGTGGGCGGGTTGGCCGGGGTGCGCTCGTCTCCTTCGCCGGCGCGCTGCAACTGCTGACGCGTGAGCAGCAGCTCGGGCGCCTGGTTGAAGCCGTTGTCGGCAGTGGGCATGGAAAACAGCGACTCGAAGGTGGCGGCCACCTTGCCCAGCTCGATGCGGTCCTGCGGGCGCTTTGGGCCCGACAGGCTGGGCGTGACGTCGCCCAGGTCGAGCTTGACCACGGCGGTGTAGTCGATCTCGCCTGGCATCGGCACGCCGAACATGCCCTGGGCGCGGAAGTAGGCCTCGAACGACTTGATCTGCTCGGTCGTGCGGCCGGTGCCCTCGAAGTACTCAATGGTCTTTTCGTCGACCGGAAAGAAGCCCATCGTCGCGCCGTATTCCGGCGCCATGTTGGCAATGGTGGCGCGGTCGGGCACCGACAGGCTACGGGTTCCCTCGCCGAAGAATTCGACGAACTTGCCCACCACCTTGTGCTTGCGCAGCTGTTCGGTGACGGTCAGCACCAGGTCGGTCGCGGTGCAGCCCTCGCGCAGCCGGCCGGTCAACTCGAAGCCGACCACGTCCGGCGTCAGGAAGTACACCGGCTGGCCCAGCATCGCGGCCTCGCCCTCGATGCCGCCCACGCCCCAGCCGACCACGCCGATGCCGTTGATCATGGTGGTGTGGCTGTCGGTGCCGACCAGCGAGTCGAAGTAGCTCACGCCGTCGGCGCCCTCATGGATGCCGCGCGCCAGGTACTCGAGGTTGACCTGGTGGACGATGCCGAATCCGGGCGGCACGACGCCGAAAGTCTGGAATGCCTGCATGCCCCACTTCATGAACTCGTAGCGCTCGCGGTTGCGCTGGAACTCGAGCTTCATGTTCAGGTCGATGGCGTCCGGGCGGCCGTAGTAGTCGACCATGATGGAGTGGTCCACCACCAGGTCCACCGGCACCAGCGGCTCGATCCGGCCCGCGTCCTTGCCCAGCCGCTGGGCCGCGCTGCGCATGGCGGCCAGGTCGGCCAGCAGCGGCACGCCGGTGAAGTCCTGCAACACCACGCGGGCCACCACGAAGGGGATCTCGGCCGTGCGGTCGGCCTGCGGAAACCAGTTGGCGACCTGCCGGACGTGCTCGGCAGTGACCTTCTTGCCGTCACAGTGGCGCAGCACGGACTCCAGCACGACCCGCATCGAGACGGGCAGGCGCTCGATCTTGGGGAATTCTTGGGCCAGCTTGGGCAGGGAGAACAGCTTGCCGGTGCGGCCGCCACCGGCCTTGAAGGACTTGAGGGTGTGGGCGAAAGCGTGTGTCATTCTCGGCCTCTGTCGTTGGTTTGGTCCATTGTGCCAACCCGGGGCTGCCCCGGGGGCGACGGGGAAAAACGGGCTGCGTTCAGGCCGGCAGGTAGCGCACGGCCAGCACGCCCTCGATCGCGCGCAAGGTGTCGAGCACCTGCTCGCTCACCGCGCTGTCCACGTCCACCAGCGTGTAGGCCATGTCGCCGCGCGACTTGTTGACCATGTTGTGGATGTTCAGGCCGGCATGGGCCATCGCCGTGGAGATCTGGCCCAGCATGTTGGGCACGTTGGCGTTGGCGATGGCAATGCGCCACCGCGACTCGCGCGGCATGTTCACCTGCGGGAAGTTGACCGCATTGGCGACGTTGCCGTGCTCCAGGAAGTCGCGCAGCTGGTCGGCGACCATCGCGGCGCAGTTGTCTTCCGCCTCGCGGGTGGAAGCGCCCAGGTGCGGCAGCGCGATCACGCGCGGCGCCGCCAGCACGCCCGCATGCGGGAAGTCGCAGACGTACCAGCCAAGGCGCCCGGCCTGCAGCGCCACGACCACGGCCGCATCGTCCACCACCCCTTCGCGGGAGAAATTCAGCAGCACCGCGCCGGGCCGCATGAAGCCCAGGTTGTCCTGGTTCACCAGGTGGCGGGTGGCGTCGACCAGGGGCACGTGCAGGCTGACGAAGTGGCAGTTCCGGAGCACGTCGGCCACGCTGGCCGCGCGCCTGACCTGCGCCGGCAGGCTCCAGGCGGCATCCACCGTGATCTCCGGGTCGTAGCCCAGCACGTCCATGCCCAGCTTGATGGCCGCGTCCGCCACCAGACAACCGATCTTGCCCAGGCCGACCACGCCCAGCGTCTGGCCGGCCAGCTCGAAGCCGGCAAAGGCTTTCTTGCCCTGTTCCACCGTCTGCTCCAGCCGCGGGTCGGCGCCGTCCAGGCCGGCCACGAAACGCTGCGCCGGCGCCAGGTTGCGCGCCGCCATCAGCATGCCGGCCAGTACCAGTTCCTTCACCGCATTCGCATTGCCGCCGGGTGCGTTGAAGACCGGCACGCCGCGCGCGCTCATCGCCGGCACCGGGATGTTGTCGGTGCCGGCGCCGCAGCGCCCGATCGCCACCACCGAGGCCGGGATCTCCATCGCGTGCAGGTCGGCCGAGCGCACCAGCAGCGCGTCGGGCCGGGCCACGTCCCTGGCCACCAGGAAACGCTCGGTGGGCAGCCGCTCCAGCCCCTTGGGCGAGATCTGGTTCAACAGCAGCACGGCCAAGGGCTGCGCCCTAGGCATGACCGGCCTCGAACTCCTTCATGTACTGCACCAGGGCCTGGACGCCTTCGATCGGCATCGCGTTGTAGATGGAGGCGCGCATGCCGCCGACCGAGCGATGCCCCTTGAGCTGGATCATGCCGCGCGCCTGCGCGCCCTGCAGGAACTCGGCATCGAGCGCGTCGTCCTTGAGCCAGAACGGCACGTTCATCAGCGAGCGGTCGGCCGGCGCCACCGGGTTGCGGTAGAAGCTGCTGGCATCCAGGCAGTCGTACAGCACCTTGGCCTTGGCGCGGTTGCGCGCCTCGATCGCGGCCATGCCGCCCATGGACTTGAAGTGCTGCAGCACCAGGCCCATGATGTAGATCGCGTAAGTGGGCGGCGTGTTGTACATCGAGTCGTTCTCGGCCTGCAGCTGGTAGTTGAAGGCCGAGGGCGTGATAGGCAATGCATGGCCCAGCAGGTCGTCGCGCACGATCACCACCGTCAGGCCCGAGGGGCCCATGTTCTTCTGGGCGCCGGCGTAGATCAGGCCATACTTGCTGACGTCGACCGGCCGCGACAGGATGTCCGACGACATGTCGGCCACCAGCGGCACGTCGCCGGTCTGCGGGGTCCAGTGGAACTGCACGCCGCCGATGGTTTCGTTGGAGCAGATGTGCACGTAGGCCGCGCCGGGGTCCAGCTTCCACTGCGACTGCGGCGGCAGCGCCGTGAACTTCGAGGCCTCGCCGCTCGCCGCCACGTTGATGGTGCCGAAGTTCTTCGCTTCCTTTTGCGACTTCTTCGACCAGTCGCCGGTGACGATGTAGTCGGCACGGCCGCCGCGGCCGATCAGGTTCATCGGCACGATGGCGTTTTCGCCGATCGCGCCGCCCTGCATGAACAGCACCTTGTAGTTGGCCGGGATTCCCATCAGCTCGCGCAGCGTGGCCTCGGCTTGGGCGTGGATGGAAAGGAACTCCTTGCCGCGATGGCTCATTTCCATCACCGACATGCCGCTGCCATGCCAGTCCAGCATCTCGGCGGCCGCCTGGCGCAGCACGGGCTCGGGCAGGGTGGCGGGACCGGGGCTGAAGTTGAAGACGCGGGTCATGCAGGTTCTCTCGTGGGGGGATGGTGCGGGGGCGAAACGCCTGGAGCGGGCAGCATACAAGAAGCCAAACCCCGGTGCCGGCGGCCGGCGTCACGACCATGACCCGGGAGGTCATGGAAAGCAGCGCCGCCTCGCCCCACCATCCGGCAATGGACACCGCCGCGGCCCAGCCTTCCCCCGCCCCGGCACGCCCTGCCGGGCCGCCGCCCAGCTTCGTCGAGCAGCTGCGCCACTGGCGCCAGGGCCGCGGCATCCGCCAGCTGAGCTGCGGGGAGAACGGCCGCTGCGCGCCCAGCCGCGAGATGGTGCCGCGGCTGGCCGAGCGGCTGGACGTGCCGCTGCCCGAGCGCAACGCGCTGCTGGAGGCCACCGGCTACGCGCCGAGGTAGCCCCAGCGGCCGCTGGACGCCCCCTGGCGCTCGCCCGCGCGGCCGTGCGATTGATCCTGAAAAGCCACGAGCCGCATCCGGCACTGGCGGTCGACCGGCACTGGGACCTGCCGGGCGCCAACGGCATGGTGCCGCACTTGCTGCAAGGGGTCGACCCGGCGCTGCTGCAAGGCCAGGTCGACTGCTGCGCCTGGGCCTGCCCCCGGCGGCCTGGCGCCGCGCATCGTCAACCCGGACCAGTGGCGCCACCACCTGCTCGAGCGGCCGCGCCAGCAGGTCCAGGCCACCCGCGGTGCCACGCTGGTAGCGTTGCTGGAGGAACTGCGCGCCTGCCCGGTGCCGGCGGACGGCGACGCCACGCGGCTGGACGGCGAGCTGCTCGGGGGGCGATGCCGTTGCGTTTTCGCACGCCGGGCGGCGGGCTGAACTTCATCAGCACCACCACGGTGTTCGGCACGCGCCGGTGGACATCACGCTGCAGGAACTGGCGCTGGAGATTTCTTTCCGGCGCACGCCGCGACGGCCGCGGCGCTGCGCGCCCTTGCCTCCTAGCCGGCCGGAGCCGGATCGACCGGCAGCGCATCATCCTCGTGGATCCGCGCCTCGAAGGCCCGCAGCCGCTTGTAGACCGAGATCAGTTCGACGATGGTGCTCCAGCTCAGGACCAGGTACTGGAACGATTCGGTCACCTTGTCGAAGGCCCGGGCGATCTGCTGCATCACGCCCAGGGTGATCACGCCGGCGGCGATGGTGGGGCCCATGGCGACCAGCGGCACCAGCACGCTGACCTGCAGGTATGACCACTTGACGACGTCGAAGTACAGGTAGTGGAAGAACAGGCGAAAGTAATTGAAGCGCACCTGCTGGAACAGCGACTGCGCCAGTGCCGGGGCGGCGCGGCCCGGGTCGTCCTCGCCGTACACCAGCTCCTTGCGGTAGGCCGCCTCCTCGCGCTGGTTCTGGAACTCCAGCCCCGGCAGCAGGATGCCGGTGAAAGCCAGGATGGCGGTACCGAACAGGGCCCAGACGATCGAGATCCATACCAGCGAATGCGGGATCGCGCCCAGGATCGGGATTTCGCTGACCTTGTCCGACAAGGCCCACAGGATGGGCAGGAAGGCCGCCAGCGTCATCAGGCTGCGCATCAGCTCCACGCCCAGGCCTTCCATGATGCGGGCGAAGCGCATGGTGTCCTCCTGCACCCGCTGCGCCGCGCCTTCCACAGTGCGCAACCTGGGCCAGAACGTCATGTAGTAGTCGTTCATGGCCTGGCGCCAGCGGAACACGTAATGCTTGACGAAGAAGTCCACCAGCACCGCCACGGTGATGTAGATCATCGCGATGCCCAGGAACGTCGACAGCTGGCTCCAGTACTGCGGCATCGTGATGCTGCCGGGCGCGCTCAGCGCTTTTTGCACCAGGTCGTAGAAGGTGCCGAACCACTCGTTGATCTGCACGTCCAGCTGCACGCGGTACCAGGTGGCCAGCAGGATGAGCGCCGTGCCGAGGATCGACCAGGGCATCCAGCGGCGCGACAAGAAAAATGAACGGAACATCGACGGATCCTTGGAAGCGGTGCCGGGGATGCTACCCGGCCTGCCGATGGCCTTGCGACGCTCCTTTTTCCATAGCATCAGGCGATGAGCGAGGGCGGCTCAGCAGCGTTTTGTTCTGCAACTCGGCGTAGGCCGCCAGCACGCTGGCCGGTGGGCAATGGCGTACAGCGCGTGACGCAGACCGCCGACCCCGTCAGCGTGCCTGCCTTCGCACGATGGTTGCCAGACGGCGAACGGTGCGGCCAGCCGCCGCCCCCCGTCGTCCGCTCATCCAACTTTCCTCAAGAGGTGTTTTTCATGAAGACAGTCGCAAAACTCCAACTCGGCCTGATTGCGGCGGCGATGGCCGCCGGCATGAGCGTCGCCATGGCCCAGGGGGGCGCTGGCGGGGCCTCAGGATCAGGTGCCAGCGCCGGCGGCTCGGCCGGGGCTGGCTCAGGTGCCAACGCCGGCGGCGCGAGCACCGGCTCGGCCGGGACCGGCTCCGGCGCCGGCATGGGAACTGGCGGCACCGCTGCCGGCAGCGGCGGCATGGGCGCCTCGGGTGGTTCCTCGGGCACCAGCCTGGGTGCGTCCGGCAGCGGCAGCAGCGGCGGCACCGGCAGCAGCATGAGCGGCTCCAGCGGCAGCATGGGCAGCGGCAGCATGGGCAGCGGCAGCGGGGGCTCCACCTCGTCGATGAGCGGCAGCAGCGGCGGCTCCGGTTCCACCAT
>NZ_JAQGLS010000006.1 GCF_028292805.1 Ramlibacter sp.
CCTGCGCCCGCTGCAGCGGCCAGGCCGCGCGCGCGGTGGTCAGTGTCATCTGGCCCAAGGCGTCGCCGCAAGCGGCCTGCAGGCGCGCTTCGAACTCGGCGGCCGGCAGCGCGAGCAACTCGTCGGCGCGGAACTCCTGGACAGACCACACCAGGGCCACCGAGTTCCCTTGCGCCCCGCCCAGCGGCAGCAAGGCGACGATATCGCCGTCGACGAACCACTGGCGCGCAACCTGGCCGTGCGGTTTCTCACACTGCAGGCGGGCGGCGATGGCGCGCTGGGGATAGGACGTCACTTCGAAAGCGACGCCGAACTCGCCGCGGGTGGAGCTGGCGCGGCCTTCGGAGACCACCGTCAGGGCCGCCGGCTGCGGCCTGGCCAGCAGCTCGATCTGCGGCTGGTAGCGCACCGCTTCGGCCAGACGCGCCAGCAGCGGCTCGACGTCGACGATCCAGGCCAGCGCGTCGGCTTTCTCGGTCCTGGCGTCAAAGCGCACCCGCCCGCCGTCGTCGCCGCGGATGTCCATCGCCAGCACCGGCGTGGCATGCAGGTCGTCCGGCCAGGCCCGCAGCCGCAGCAGCAGCTCGCGCGCACCAGCGTTCAATGCATAGGCGCGCACGTCGCTCTGGCCGCTGGCCGAGGGCGCGTGCGGCGGCGACTCGACCAGGCCCACCCGCAGCCGGTCGCGTGCCAGCAGCAGGGCCAGGGTGCGGCCGACGATGCCGGCACCGCGGATACAGACGTCGAGAGGTGCGGCCATGGCCGGGATTGTAGGAGGCGGGCACAATCGCCGGGGCAGCCTTGCCCGTAACCCTTACCGCCCCGCCCATGAGCACCCCCCCGGCCGTCACCGCGCGCATCGAGCGCCTGTTCGTCTATCCCGTCAAGTCTTGCGGCGGCGTCGAGGTGCGCGAGGCGCAGCTGGCCGAGACCGGCATCGACCTGGACCGCGCCTGGATGGTGGTGGACGAGCAAGGCAACTTCGTCACGCAGCGCGAGCTGCCGCGGCTGGCGCTGGTCAGGCCGACCCTGAAGCTGACCGAGGTGGTGCTGCGCGCGCCCGGCATGCTGGCGCTGCACCTGCAGATCGACACGGTGGAGGCGCCGGCGACGGTGCGGCTGTGGGACGAGGAGGTGCCGGCGTTCGACATGGGCGACACCGCCTCCCAGTGGTTCACCGACTTCGTCGGCCGCCGGGTGCGGCTGGTGCGGTTCGACCCGGAGCACCGCCGCCTGTCCAGCCTGGAGTGGACCGGCGGGGTGGAAGCGCCGAACCAGTTCAGCGACGGCTACCCGGTGCTGGTGGCGAGCACCGCTTCGCTGGACCTGCTCAACGACAAGCTGCGAGCCGCCGGCCATGAGCCGGTGGCGATCGAGCGCTTCCGGCCCAACATCGTGCTGTCCGGCGTCGAGGCGCATGACGAAGACCGGCTGGAGCTGATGACCATAGCCACCGAAGGCGGGCGGGTCCAGCTCAAGCCGGTCAAGCCCAGCCCGCGCTGCACCATCGCCAACGTCGACCCGGCCACCGGCGCGGTCGACACTCTCGTCACCGACACGCTGCAAGGCTACCGGCGCAACGAAGGGCTGGGCGGCGCCATCAGCTTCGGCATGAATGCCATCGTGCTGCAAGGCGAGGAACTCAAGCTGCGGGTCGGCGATGCCGTCACCGCCGACTGGAAGTTCGACTAGTCTTATTGCACCGCCGGCAACGGCGGGCGGCTGCGCGGCAGCTCCGAGGCAAACATCGACGAGGCCGGCCCCGGTCCGACACGCTGGTGGCTGCCGGCGCGATGAAGCGGATCGGCCGGGGCGTGCGCGGCGACATGCGCGCCAGCTGCTCGGCGAGAACCGCTTCCACCTGGTCGGCTTCCAGCGAGCGCTCGCTGAGCAGCAGGGCGGCGATGTGGAACTGCAGCGTCACCTCCGGCTGCAGCCCAGGCAAAGGCATCAGGCCGGCGGCGATCAGGCGGGCCGCCCGCTCGGTGACCGAGCTGCGCAGGCTGGCGCCTTCCAGCACCACGCCAAAGCGCGCCTCGCCCATGCGGCTGACCGTGTCGACGTCGCGCAGCAGGCGGCGCAGCTTGATCACGCTGCGCAGCAGGCTCTGCTCGGCCACCGCCGTGCCGTAGGTTTGCCTGATCGGCCCGTGGTTCACCAGCTCGATGAACATGATGGCCGCGCTTTCGCCGTCGCGCTTGTGGCGCGTCACCACCTGCCGCAGCCGGTCCTGGAACAGGTGCGGCGCCAGCAGGCCGGTGAGGGCGTCGTGGGTGGTCAGCGCCTGCTCGCGGATCTCGGCGCCGTGGCGGTCGCGCGAGCGCATCGTCAGGGCCACCAGCAGCAGCGGCACCTCCACCGCCATCGCCGCCACCACCGCGTACTGCGAGCCGAACGACAGCGACACCCAGCCGAAGATGCGCAGGAGGCTGATGAATACCGACGCCGTCATCGGCAGGTAAGCCATGAACACCCAGACGCCGATTTCGTCGCCGCGTCGCCAGGCGGCCAGGCCGACGGCGACGCAGGCCAGCGTCGCCACGCCGAGGTAGCCGGCCACCACCGGCAGCGCGATCGCCTTGGGCGCCAGGGCCGGCAGCACGCTGGCAGCCAGTCCCAGGGTGCCCAGCACCAGCATCACCCGGTCCTGCACCGGGAAGCGCCGCCGCAAGCCGACCAGGTTGCGCACGAACAGCATGGCGGCGGCGCCGGCCGCCGAGGCCAGCATCGGCATCGGGGCGTCGCCCAGCGCGCCGAAGCGGGGCCACAGCAGGTGCGCGCCGGCGCCGGTGAAGGCCGCCACCGCCAGCGCGGTGATGCAGGCGTACAGCGCGTACCAGGCGAAGATGCGGTCGCGGTAGACCCAGGCCTGCGCCAGGCAGGCGGCCAGCAGCAGCAGCAGGGCGCCGAAGGCGGAGCCCAGCGCCAGGTACTCCATCTGCATCCGCTCGCCGTGGACGGCGGCAGTGCTCAGGCGCAACGGGAAATTGGCGGCGGTGACGTGGCGAATGCGCAGCAAGACGTCGCGCGTCTCGCCGGCCGGCACGTCGAGGCGGAAGAAGGGATAGCGCCCGCCCCCCGGCCAGGCCCGCACCGCCAGGGTGTCGCCGGCGCTCTCGACCCGCCAGAGGTCGCCTGCGCCCTGGTAGAGCGTGACCAGGTCCACCACCGGCATCGGCACCTCCAGCACCCAGTCCTGCCGGGCGTCGATGGCGCGTTCCAGCCGCAGGTGCAGCCACAAGGCGGCGGTGGGTCCGAGCTTGTAGATGGTGTCGGCCGGCGCCGGCTGGAAGCGCTGCAGGCCCTCGGCATCGGTCAGCTCGGCGATGGTGGCCGTGCCCTTGCT
>NZ_JAQGLS010000013.1 GCF_028292805.1 Ramlibacter sp.
CACCCTGAGCGCCGCGAGTTCCTCCAGGTCGAGGTTTTCCACGATGTAGATCCCCGCGTCCGCGATCAGCCGCATGTGCACCGGGAAGACCTGGAACTTCGGCGTCATGACGACCGGCGGGCGCTTCTCGAAGGTCAGCGTATCGTTGCCGACGATGCGCGCGCCTTGCCGGATCAGGAATTCGGCGGCATCCAGGCCAGGCCCCGGAGAGGACTCGCCGGCGTAGATGGCCGCGTTGGACTTGAACAGTGCGCCCCAGCCCGTGCGGATGAACACCGTGTCGCCACGTTGCAGGCGCACACCCTGTCGGCTGGCGGCCTGCTCGAGATGGGCGCCGGTGATCTCGAACCCGGCCGGCAGCGGCCTCGCATCCCCCTGGACCATCGTCGCGACGTCGAGCAGCACGCCGCGGCTCACCATCAGCTCCACCGGAAACGAATCGATGCCCAGGTTGGCGCCGGTGCCGCTCGCACCGATGCCGCCCGGTTGCGCGGTGGCGCTGTCGGCGTTCACGCCGCCAAAGAGTTTCCCGTCGCGCCCGATGTGCCCCAGCGCATCGATGGTGGGGGCGCCGTGCTGGCCGCTCCAGTGCATCTCCTCCGATGCGAACGACAGCTGGCCCCCGTCGTTGAACGAACCTCGCGTCTTGCCGTGGGTGGCGCTGAGGGCGAACGAATACGGGGGATTCACCGAGGCAAGGGGCGACTGCGGCTCCCAGGTGTGGGAGAGGTCGACGATGCGCGCGTCCTGCAGCGCGGCCAGCAGGGTGCCGGCGCCGCCAGCCCCGCCGCCGGCCCCCGGGGCCGCGCAGCCAAGGAGCAGCACGGCGCATCCGGCAGCCACGCCCGCGCGGACAAGCCTTGTCGCCCACCGGCGCATGAAAGCTTCAGGCATCTTTCGCTCCTTGGAAACGGGAGCCTCGATGATGACCTGCTCGCGACGGCGATGCACGCCTTCCCTGTCCGGGTTCACCCTGATGGATTCGGGCGCATCCTCTGATCACACGGCCTGCCGCCAGTGCCCTGCGAAGGAGGCAACGGCCTGGATGCGCACTACTTCGAATACACCAGGTCGCGCAGCGTGAGCGACAGCGCCGGCACGTAGGTGACCACCATCAGGCAGGCCAGGATCACCAGCACGAACGGGATCAGATCCTTGATGATGCGGTCCAGCGATATTCGCGCCACCGTGCAGGCCGCGAACAGGTTGACGCCGAACGGCGGGGTGATCATGCCCAGCGCCAGGTTCACCACCATCACCAGCCCGAAGTGCACCGGGTCGATGCCGAAGTGCATCGCCACCGGCGCCAGGATCGGCGCCAGCACAATGATGGCGGCGCTGGTTTCGATGAACATGCCGATGATGAACAGCGCGGCGTTGACGCCGAGCAGGAACATCGCCGGGCTTTGCAGCACCGCCTCGAGCCAGCGGCCGATGGCATCGGGCACCCCGGCGCGCGTGATCAGGAAGGCGAACAGGCCGGCGTTGGCGATGATGAACATGATCACGGCCGAGGAGATCACCGACTTGCGCAGCACCGCGACCAGGTCGCGCACGCCGATCTCGCGGTAGATCAGCATGCCGACCACCAATGCGTAGAACACCGCCACGGCGGAGGCTTCCGTCGGCGTGAAGATGCCGCCGTAGATGCCGCCCAGGATGATGACCGGCATCAGCAGCGCCCAGCCGGCGTGCCAGGTGGCCTTGCCGAACGGCAGGCGGCCGTCACCGTCGGTCTTGCCCCAGCCTTTCCACTTGCACCAGAGCCAGACGAAGAGCATCAGCGCCGCGCCGATCAGCAGGCCCGGGCCGAAGCCGGCGATGAACAGCTCGCCGATCGAGACTTCGGCGCTGACGCCGTACAGAATCATCGGGATCGAGGGCGGGATGATCACGCCCAGCTCGGCGCTGGTGGCCTGCAGCGCCGCCGCGTAGCTGGTCGGGTAGCCGTGCTTGATCAGCGCCGGGATCAGGATGGCGCCGATGGCGAAGGTGGTGGCCACCGAGGAGCCCGAGACCGCCGCGAAGATCATGCAGGTCAGCACGCAGGTCATGGGCAGGCCGCCCTGGACGCCGCCGACGATGCTCTTGGCGAACTCGACCAGCCGGCGTGAGATGCCGCCGGTTTCCATCAGGTTGCCGGCCAGGATGAAGAACGGGATGGCGGCCAGCGGAAACTTGTTGATGGCGTTGAACATCTCCTTGACGGAAATGAGCATGTGCGCGTTGCTGGCCTGGATGCCCAGCACCGAGGCCAGGCCGATGGACACCGCGACCGAAATGCTGAGCGCGAAGCACAGCACCATGGTGCCGATCATGATGCTGGTCATTGGGCCGTCTCGAGTTCGTGGCGTTGCGGATCGAGCAGGTTGCCGACGATGCCGAAGATGCAGAACAGGGCGCCGACCGGCAGCGCCAGGTAGCCCCAGAACATGGAGATGGACTCCAGGCCGGCCATGGACTGGACCCTGCCGCGCACCGCGTAGTCCCAACCCCACCAGAGGATGACGAGGATCAGCCCCAGTGAGGCGATGGCCACCATCCAGTCGAGGCCGCGCCGCAGTTTCGGCGGGCTCCAGCGGTACACCACGTCGACGCTGACCATCGCGCCCTGGCGGAAGGCGATCGGGATGCCGAGGAACACCATCCAGATCAGCGCCAGGCGGATCAGGATCTCGCTCCATTCGGCCGGCTGCTCCAGGATGAAGCGGGTGACGATCTGGAACACGCCCAGGCTGCTGGCGATCACCAGCATGGCGCATGCTCCGGCCAGGGCCAGGCCGCTGGTGAAGCGCTCGATGCGCAGGAAGGTTTCTCTCACGGGGTCCTCTTTCTCGTGCGGCAAAAAGGCCCGCTCGCGCGGGCCTTTCCATTCAGCCCTGCCGATCGGCGGGCCGGGTCCCCGCCTGCGCGGGGACGACGCGCACGTCACTTGGCGTTGCGGATCCGGTCGATGTTGGCCTTGCCGAACTGCTTTTCGAACTCGGCGTTCACCGGGGTCAGCGCCTTGACGAAGGCCGACTTGTCCAGCGTGTCCACCACGGTCATGCCCTTGGCGCGCAGCTCGGCCACGCCCTTGGCGTCGTCTTCGTCCACGCGGGCGCGGTTGGCCTTGGTGCCTTCCTTGGCGGCATCGAGAAAGGCCTGCTTGTCGGCGGCCGGCAGCTTGTCGAAGGCGGCCTTGTTCATCACGAAGATGGCGGGCGAGTAGACGTGGCCGGTCAGCGACAGGTGTTTTTGGACCTGGTCGAACTTGGCCGAGATGATCACCGACAGCGGGTTTTCCTGGCCGTCGACCGTGCCCTGCTGCAGGGCAGTGAACACTTCCGGGAACGCCATCGGCGTGGTGATGATGCCGAAGCTCTTGTAGGCGGCGATGTGTACCGGGTTCTCCATGGTGCGCATCTTCAGGCCCTTCAGGTCTTCCGGCTTCTGGACCGAGCGCTTGCTGTTGGTCATGTGGCGAAAGCCGTTCTCGGCCCAGGCCAGGGCCTTGAAGCCCTTGCTGTCGAAGGCCCTGAGCAGATCCTGGCCGACCGGCCCGTCGAGCACCGCGCGGGCATGGGCCTTGTCGCGGAACAGGAACGGCACGTCCAGGATCTTGGTCTCCGGCACGAAGTTCGGCACCGGGCCGCTGGAAGAGAAAGCCAGCTCCTGGGTGCCCAGCTGCACCGCCTCGATCGACTCGCGCTCGCCGCCCAGGGAGCCGTTGTAGAACGTCTGCACCTTGTAGCGGCCGGCCGTGCGCTTTTCGACTTCCTTGGCGAAGGTGTCGATCGCGATGCCCTGGTGCGAGTTCTGCGCGGTGGAAATGCTGATCTTCATGGTGGTCTGCGCGTGCGCGACCGAGCTGGCCAGCACGCCGGCGGCAAGCAGGGCGAAGAGGGGGCTGAACTTCATGGGGTGGGTCTCCGATGGGTGGGATGGGGCAAAGCCTGCCGGATGATGCCGTCCGCCAGCCGCGGGCGCTACCGGAGTTCTACCGAGGCATGCGGTCAGGCGCACGCAAGGAAAACCATCTCGTGGTCCCCCGCGCGAGCGGCAACGACGCAGGTCACATGTTGGTGTAGTTCGGCCCGCCGCCGCCTTCCGGCGTCACCCAGACGATGTTCTGGGTCGGGTCCTTGATGTCGCAGGTCTTGCAGTGCACGCAGTTCTGGGCGTTGATCTGCAGCCGCTGGCCCTCGGGCGTGTCGGCCGGCACGAATTCGTAGACCCCCGCCGGACAGTAGCGCGCCTCGGGCCCCGCGTACCTGGCCAGGTTCACCTGCACCGGCACCGAGGCATCCTTGAGCGTCAGGTGCGAGGGCTGCTGCTCTTCGTGATTGGTGTTGGAGATGAACACCGAGGAGAGACGGTCGAAGGTCAGCTTGCCGTCGGGTTTGGGGTAGACGATGGGCTTGCACTCGGCCGCCGGTTTCAGGTAGCTGTGGTCCGGCTGGTCGCGGTGCAGGGTCCAGGGAATGTTGCCCTTGAGCAGGAACTGCTCGATCCCGTTCATGACCGTCGCCGGCAGCAGGCCGCGCTTGAACCAGGCCTTGAAGTTGCGCGACTTGTTCAGCTCGGCGTGCAGCCAGCTTTTCTCGAACGCCTGCGGATAGGCGGTGAGCTCGTCGTGCTGGCGCCCGGCCTGGACGGCGTCGAAGGCGGCGCGGGCTGCCAGCATGCCGGTCTTGATGGCGGCGTGGCTGCCCTTGATGCGGCTGACGTTCAGGTAGCCGGCGTCGCAGCCGACCAGTGCGCCGCCCGGGAACACCGTCTTGGGCAGGCTGAGCAGGCCACCGGCCGTGATGGCGCGCGCGCCGTAAGCCAGGCGCTTGCCCGGCTTGATGCCCTTGTCTGCATCGCCTTCCAGGTACCAGCGGATGTTGCGGTGGGTTTTCCAGCGCTGCAGTTCCTCGAACGGGCTGAGGTAGGGGTTGGCGTAGTCCAGGCCGGTGATGAAGCCGAGCGCGACCAGGTTGCCCTCCATGTGGTACAGGAAGGCGCCGCCGTAGGTGTCGTTCTCCATCGGCCAGCCGGCCGTGTGCAGCACGAAGCCGGGCTCGTGGCGCTTGGGGTCGATCTCCCACACTTCCTTGACGCCCAGCCCGTAGGTTTGGGGGTCGCGCCCCTCGTCGAGCTTGAAGCGGGCGATCAGCTGCTTGCCCAGGTGGCCGCGCGAGCCTTCGGCGAACACCGTGTACTTGGCGTGCAGCTCCATGCCCAACTGGAAGTTCTCGGTCGGCGCGCCGTCCTTGCCCACGCCCATGTTGCCGGTGGCCACGCCCTTGACCGAACCGTCGTCGTTGTACAGGACCTCGGCCGCCGGAAAGCCCGGAAAGATCTCCACGCCGAGTTCCTCGGCCTGCTGCGCCAGCCAGCGGGTGACGTTGGCCAGGCTGACGATGTAGTTGCCGTGGTTCTGGAAGTTCTGCGGCAGCAGCAGATCGGGCACGCGAATCGAGCTGTTCTCGCCCAGGAACACCATCGCGTCGCCGGTCACCGGCTGGTTCAGGGGCGCGCCCTTTTCCTTCCAGTCGGGGATCAGCTCGGACAGCGCCCTCGGGTCCATGATGGCGCCCGAGAGGATGTGCGCGCCCGGCTCCGAGCCTTTTTCCAGCACCACCACCGACAGCTCCTTGCCATGTTCGCCGGCCAGCTGCTTCAGGTGGATGGCGGTGGCCAGGCCGGCCGGGCCGCCGCCGACCACCACCACGTCGTACTCCATCGCTTCGCGCGGACCGAACTGGGCCAGGATGTCTTGTTGCGTCATGGGTGTGATCGATAATGGTTGCAGCCGGTGGCGCTGCATGGCGCACCCCGGAAGGTCATGCATTCTATGCGGCGCGTGCCCGGCATCGCACCGCGCCCCAGCGCAATTCCAGGAGGCGATCCCGTGGCTTACAGCATCGATTTGTCCGGCCGTGTGGCCCTCGTCACAGGCGCCTCCAGCGGCCTGGGCGCGCAGTTCGCGCGCGTGCTGGCGCGCTCGGGCGCCGCCGTGGTGCTGGCGTCGCGCCGCATCGAGAAGCTCAAGGACCTGCGCGCCCAGATCGAAGGCGAGGGCGGCGACGCCCACGTGGTCGGCGTGGACGTGACCGACATCGACAGCATCAAGGCCGCCGTGGCGCACGCCGAGACGGAGGTCGGCTCGATCGACATCCTGGTCAACAACTCGGGTGTCAGCACCACCCAGCGCATCCAGGACGTGGCCGAGGAAGACTACGACTACATCTTCGACACCAACGTCAAGGGCGCCTTCTTCATGGCGCAGGAAGTGGGAAAGCGCATGCTGGCGCGTGCCCGCGGCGCCGCGCCCGGCACCTTCACCGGTGGCCGCATCATCAACATCGCCTCGGCCGCCGGCCTGCGCGCGCTGCCGCAGATCGGCGCCTACGCCATCAGCAAGGCCGCCGTCATCCACATGACGCAGGCCTTCGCCCTCGAGTGGGGGCGCTTCGGCATCAACGTCAACGCCATCTGCCCGGGCTACATCGATACCGACATCAACCACCACCACTGGTCCACCGAGCAGGGCGAAAAGCTGGTGCAGATGCTGCCGCGCAAGCGGGTGGGCAAGCCGGAAGACCTGGACGCGCTGATCGTGATGCTGGCGTCCGACCAGAGCCACTTCGTCAACGGCGCGGTGATCGCCGCCACCGACGGCTTTCACCTGTAGATGGCGCTGGTGCAGCCGGCGTGCTGAGGGGCGTCCTGGCCGGCTTGCTGGCCGGCGCACTGTGGGGCCTGGTGTTCGTGGCGCCGCGCATGGTGCCCGCCGCCTCGGGCGTCGACCTGGCGGCCGGCCGCTTCGTGGTGTACGGCCTGGTGGCGCTGGCGGTGGTCGGTTTCAGCCGGCGGCCGCTGCCGACCGCGCGCCAGGCCCTGGCGGCGGCGGGCTTGAGCCTGCTGGGTTTTTCCGGCTACTACCTGCTGCTGGTGTTCGCCATTCGCGACGCCGGCACCGAAGTGCCCAGCCTGGTGATCGGCACCATCCCGCTGTGGGTGATGTTGCTGGGCAAGCCGGGCCACCTGCGCTGGACCGCGCTGGCGCCGGCCTTGCTGCTGACGGCCGCCGGGCTGGCGCTGATGATGGCGCTGCCGCACCCGGCGCACGACACCGGCCCGCACTATTGGCGCGGCGTGCTGCTGGCCACCTGTTCGCTGGCGTCATGGACCGCCTTCGCGCTGCTCAACGCCCGCTGGCTCAAGCGCCATCCGCAAGTCAACGCCACCGATTGGGCCAACTGGCTGGGCCTGGCCACCGGCGCCGGGGCGCTGCTGGTGTGGGCGGTGGCCGGTTCCGACCTGGCCACCTTGCGGGCCCAGCCGCAAGCCGGCTTCTTCCTGTTGCTGTGCGTGGCCACCGGCTTTGGCTCGGCCTGGCTCGCCACCATCTTGTGGAACGTCGCCAGCCGCCGCTTGCCGGCCAGTCTGTGCGGCCAGCTGATCGTGAGCGAAACGCTGTTCGCGCTGGCCTATTCCTTCGCCTGGGACGGCGCCTGGCCGGGCTGGCCGCAACTGGCGGCGGTGGCCATGTTCACATTGGGTATCCTCGCCGCGATCAAGGCGCACCGATGAAGCTCGAACTCCCCGAACGCAAGAAGCAGGTCCACACCTTGTCGATGCCGATCCGCTGGGGCGACATGGATGCGCTGGGCCACGTGAACAACACCATCTACTTTCGCTACCTGGAAGTGGCGCGGCTGGACTGGTTCGCGGCGATCGGCTGCCAGGTGAATCCGCGCGGCGAGGGACCGCTGATCGTCAACGCGTTCTGCAACTTCCACAAGCAGCTGGAGTACCCCGGCGACGCGGTGGTGCGGATGTACGTGAGCGACGCCGGCCGCACCAGCTTCGAGACCTGGGCCACGATAGGACGCGCCGACGATCCGGGCGTGGTCTATGCCTCGGGCGGCGCCACCACGGTGTGGGTCGACTTGCCGCGGCAGAAGTCGGCGCCGCTGCCCGAGTGGCTCCGCGCCTTGCTGGGGTGAGGCTTCACTTGTTCTCGCGCGGCACCCGCCCCATCAAATAGAACTCGGGATTGGGCAGCATGTCGGCGAAGCTGGCCATGCGGTTGGACAGGCCGAAAAAGGCGGTGATCGCCGCGATGTCCCAGATGTCCTCGTTGGAAAAACCATGCGGGCGCAGCGCCTCGAAGTCGGGCTCGGCGATCTCGTGCGAGCGCAGGCAGACCTTCAGCGCGAACTCGATCATGGCGCGCTGGCGCGGCGTGATGTCGGCCTTGCGCCAGTTCACCGCCACCTGGTCGGCCAGCAGCGGCTTTTTTTCCTGGATGCGCAGGATGGCGCCGTGCGCCACCACGCAGTACAGGCACTGGTTGGCGGCGCCGGTGGCGGTGACGATCATCTCGCGCTCGCCCTTGGTCAGCGAGCCGTCCTCCTTGAGCATCAGCGCGTCGTGGTAGGCGAAGAAGGCGCGCCACTCGGCCGGACGCCGCGCCAGCGCCAGAAACACGTTGGGCACGAAGCCGCTTTTTTCCTGCACCTCCAGAATGCGCGCGCGCATGTCCGCGGGCAGGTCCTTCAGTTCGGGGGCGCGGTAGCGGGTGGGCATGGCGGTCTGCGTTGCTCTTTCGGCCAGCATAGCGGGAGCCGCTACGATTGGCTCTCCAACAAGGAGACGTGCAATGGATGCGACGGAACTGTCCCAGGACCCACAGACCCAGGCCGGACTGGCGACCCGCCGCGCCGTGCTGGGCGACGCTTATGTCGATGCCGCCATCGGGCGGTCCACCCCGTTCACCGCGCCGCTGCAGGACCTGGTGACGCGCCATGCCTGGGGCAACACCTGGCAGCGCGACGGCATCGACCTGAAGACCCGCAGCATCGTCACCGTCTCCATGCTGGTGGCGCTGGGCAAGACCCACGAGCTGAAGATCCACGTGCGCGGGGCGCTCAACAACGGGGTCACGCCGGCCGAGTTGCAGGAAATCTTCATGCACGCCAGCGTCTACTGCGGCTTCCCGGCGGCGCTGGACGCCTTCCGGATCGGCTCCGAAGTCATCGACGCCAAGTGAAGACGGCTCCACCGGATGGTGCCGCCCCGTGCGTTTTGCCACAAGATGTGACCAGCGGACACCGGTCGCGCTGCTCGCGCTATGGTTGACCGATGACTGATGCATGGCGAAAAACCGGAGTGTTCGCTGCCGGACTGCTGCTGTGCGGCGGGCTGGCCTGGTGGGCTTACCTGACCTGGGTCGCGCCCGGCAAGACCGCCGGCCCGGTGGTGGTCACCCCGGTGGCGCCGGCGCTGGCACCGCCGGCGCAGGAACCCGCGCCGGCGGCAACGCCTGCCGTCACTTCCGTGGCCGACGGCGGCTGCCCGGCGCAGCCGATGCTGCCGCGCACCGGCCCGCGCGACGGGCAGTTCTCGCTGCAGGCGGCGCTGGCCACCAATCCAGCCGCCGAGCCTTCGGCCTTTCTCACGGTGGCCGGCGAAATGGCGGCCGACGGCCGCGCGCGCGATGCCGAAGTGGCTTACCTGGTCGCCTGCCGCGTCGCGGTGCAGGCCTCGGGCGCGCCCTCCACGCCGGTGGCGGACGTCAAGACGCAGCTGGGCCAGCACTACAGCGCGGTGGCCGGCCAGCCGGCAGCGCGCGAGCTGCGGCCGCAGGTGCTGGAGCGGGCCCAGGCCTTGCTGGACGACAGCGTGCGCGCCTATGCCGCCCTGCTGGGCAAGAACGCGTCCAAGACGCGGATCGCCGGCGAGCGGCTGGCTGCTGTGATGCAGGCCGGGCAGCCGACGGAAATCATCCGCTCCGGCGCCGGCGATCCAGCGACTCTGGGCGCTGCGGCCGCCAATGCCGAGGCAGCGGCAGTCCTGGATCCCAATGCCGGCGCCGACTGCGCCAGTGCCCGCTCGCCGGCCGAAAAGCTGATCTGCACCGACGCCGAACTGGCCGAGATGGACCGCGACCTCGACCGGCTGCGGGCCCAGGCCCGCGCCGTCACCCGCGACCCGGGCGGCTTCGCCAGGCGGCAGGAAGACGCCTGGGCGCGCCGCGAGTCGCAATGCCGCGGCGACAAGGCCTGCCTGCGCACCTGGTATGCGCAGCGCAGGAAGGAGCTGTTCAGGGAGTTCTGACCGGGTGCCGTCAGGCCGTGCCCGCCATCAGCTTGTGCACCAGGTCGGCCGTGGTGCTGGCCTTGTACTTGCGCATCAGCCGCGCGCGGTAGATCTCCACGGTGCGGTGGCTGATCTCCAGCGCCTTGCCGATTTCCTTGGAGGTCATGCCTTCCAGCAGGCGTGCCGCGACTTCGCGCTCGCGCGCCGTCAGTTCGGCCTTCACCGGCCGTTGCGCGCTCAAGTCTTCGAACGACCAGATGCCCGACTGGTGCGGGGCCTGGCGGTTCAGCGCGCGGCCGCTCACGTGGCACCAGAAGACATCGCCGTTGGCCCGCTTCATGATGCGGTCGTCGGCGTAGTGGCCCTTGGCGTTGAGGATGGGCGCCATGCGCGCCCCCAGCCGTTCGTACTCGTCGGCGCTCGGGTAGAGCACCAGGAACGACTGCCCCACCAGCACCTCGCGGGACGAACCGAACATCTCGCACAGCTGGGCGTTGCAGTCCACAATCGCGCGGTTGCGAGACACGCACAAGCCGATGGGCGCGTGTTCGAACGCAAGACGGTAGTCGACATCCATCAGGGCTGGTCTCTAGGGATTACTACGTAACAAGGTAGGTAGTATCGTAACCCTCATCCAGCCCGTGGCAAACCGGGCAATCCCTCGCAGGAGTGAAGTGGTGAACAAGATCTATCCCAATGCAGCGGCAGCGCTGGACGGCGTGGTGCGCGACGGCCAGCTGATGGCCGTCGGCGGCTTCGGCCTGTGCGGCATTCCCGAGGCGCTGATCGAGGCCCTCAAGGCCAGCGGCGTCAAGGACCTCACGGTCATCTCCAACAACGCGGGCATCGACGGCTTCGGCCTGGGCAAGCTGCTGGAGACGCGCCAGATCAGGAAAATGATTTCTTCCTACGTGGGCGAGAACAAGGAGTTCGAGCGCCAGTACCTGGCCAAGGAACTGGAGCTGGAGTTCACGCCGCAAGGCACGCTGGCCGAGAAGCTGCGCGCCGGCGGTGCCGGCATCCCGGCCTTCTTCACCAGGACCGGCGTCGGCACCCTGGTGGCCCAAGGCAAGGAGCTGCGCGAATTCGACGGCGAAACCTACGTGATGGAGCGCTCGCTGATGCCGCAGGTGTCGCTGGTCAAGGCGCACATCGCCGACAAGAGCGGCAACCTGCGCTTCAACCTGACGGCGCGCAACTTCAACCCGGCCGTCGCGATGGCCGGCAAGGTCTGCATCGTCGAGGTGGAGAAGATCGTCGACGTGGGCGAGCTCGCGCCCGACGACGTCCACCTGCCCGGCATCTACGTGCACCGCATCGTGCTCAATGCCAATCCCGAGAAGCGCATCGAAAAGCGCACCACCCGATGACTTTGAGGGACGGATCTTCAGCTCTGTCCCCGACTGACTAGGAGACTGATCAAATGCCCTGGACCCAAGACCAGATGGCCGCGCGCGCGGCCCAGGAACTCGAGGACGGCTTCTACGTGAACCTGGGCATCGGCATCCCCACGCTGGTGGCCAACTTCACCGGCGACAAGTAAGTGTGGCTGCAATCCGAGAACGGCATGCTGGGCATCGGCCCGTTCCCGACCGAAGACGAAGTCGACGCCGACCTGATCAACGCCGGCAAGCAGACCGTCACCACCATCAAGGGCTCATCGATCTTCGGCAGCCACGACAGCTTCGCCATGATCCGCGGCGGCAAGATCAACCTGTCGATCCTGGGCGCGATGCAGGTCAGCGAAAAGGGCGACTTGGCCAACTGGATGATCCCCGGCAAGATGATCAAGGGCATGGGCGGCGCGATGGACCTGGTGGCCGGCGTGCCGCGCGTCATCATCCTGATGGAGCACGTCGCCAAGAAGAAGGACGGCACCGAGGACATGAAGATCCTGCCGCAGTGCACGCTGCCGCTGACCGGCGTGGGCGTGGTGGATCGCATCATCACCGACCTGGCCGTGATGGACGTGACGCCCGCGGGCCTGAAGGTGGTCGAGCTCGCGCCCGGCGTCACCATGGACTTCATCCAGTCCAAGACGGGCGTCACCCTGCTGCAGTGACCGGTGCTGCGCCCGCATCCGGCGTAGGGTGCGCAGCCAAGCTGCACACCGGGCGCCCATGAGCTGCCGTGACGTGCTGGCCGAACTCTGGCACGGCATGCAGCTGCCCCAGGAGGCGCTGGCCTGCGTCACCCTGACCGGCGCCGATCCGGTCTACCCCTCATCCTTCGCCGTCGGCGCCGCTGCCCAGGCGACGATCGCGGCGGCCGCCTTGGCCGCTTGCGAGCTGGGCCACCTGCGTGGCACTCCACGCCAGCGCGTCGCCGTAGCCATGGCGCATGCCGCGGCCGAATGCACCGGCTGGTTCAGCCTCGACGGCCGCGTTCCCGATCTCTGGGATGCGTTCTCCGGCCTCTACAAGGCACGCGACGGCTGGGTCCGCGTGCATGCCAACTTCGCCCATCACCGCGACGGCGCCTTGCAGCTGCTGGGCCTGGACCCGGCCACGGCCAGCCGCATTGACGCCCAGCAGGCCATGCTGCAATGGGACGCGCTCGCCTTCGAGGCAGCGGCCGCCGAGCGCCGGTTGGTGGTGGCGGCGCTGCGCAGCTTCGCGCAATGGGACGCCACTGACCAGGGGCAGGCCGTCGCCGCGCAGCCGCTGATGACGATAGAGCGCATCGGCGACGCCGCGCCGTTGCGCTTGCCTGTCCTCGAGGCACGGCAGCGGCCGCTGCAAGGCGTGCGCGTGCTCGACCTCACCCGCATCCTCGCCGGCCCGGTCGGCGGCCGTGCGCTGGCCGCCTACGGCGCCGACGTGATGCTGCTGAACGGGCCGCACCTGCCCAACATCGAAGCGATCGCCGACACCAGCCGCGGCAAGCGCTCGGCGCTGCTCGATCTGCGCACTGAAGAAGGCAAGGCCACGTTGCGCGACTCGCTGGGCGGCAGCCATGTCTTCGTGCAAGGCTACCGGCCGGGCGGGCTGCGCGACCTCGGCTTCGGCCCGCGGGAGACGGCCGCGCTGCGCCCCGGCATCGTCCACGTGTCCCTGACCGCCTACGGCACGCAAGGCCCGTGGCACGAGCGGCGCGGCTTCGACTCGCTGGTGCAGGCCGCCACCGGCTTCAACCTGGCCGAGGCCGAGGCGGCCGGCACGCCGGACCAGCCACGCGCCTTGCCGATGCAGATCCTGGACCAGGCCACCGGCTACCTGATCAGCTTCGGCGCCGCCGCGGCCCTGCGCCGCCAGCAGCTGGAAGGCGGCAGCTGGCACGTGCAGGTGTCGCTGGCCCAGACGGCCCACTGGCTGCGCGGCCTGGGTCGCCCGGAAAACGCCTTCAGCGTCGAGGCGCCGGCGCGCGAGCCGTGGCTGGAAACCACCCCTTCCGGCTTCGGCGCCCTGTGCGCGCTGCGCCACAGCGCCCAGCTAAGCCGCACGCCGGCCGCGTGGACATTGCCTTCCATGCCGCCCGGAAGCTCTCCCACGCGCTGGTAACTTCCTGTTGCGCAGCGGGAACCGCGCCGACATCCATTGCCTGCCTTGACCTGCCTGCCCATCGAGCAGCCATCCTCATCATGCATCATCGTTTTGCCGCCGGACAACGGCTTGAAGGGAGACCATGAAACTCAAACTTGCTCTGTTTTGCGGCCTCGCCCTGGCTGGTGCCCAGGCCATGGCGTGCTACACCGTCTACGACAGCAACAGCCGCGTGATCTACCAGGGCCTGGAGTCGCCGGTGGACATGAGCCTGCAGCTGCACCAGACGCTCGGCAAGCGCTTTCCGGGCGCGCACATGGTGTTCGACCAGTCGACGATCTGCACGCCGGTGGCGCTGGCGCAAGTGGCACGGCCGACCGGACGGGACGTGCCCGCCGGCACCATCCGCATGGAAAACGGCCGTCGCGCCACGCCGGGCGGCACCTCGATGCTGTTCACCGACCGCGAAACCGCTGCGCGCCAGAACCTGCCGCACACCGTGGTGGCGGGCGACCTCGTCATGGTGCCGGCCTCGGTGGCGGCCACGCGCGCCAGCATTCCGTCGATCACCGTGGTGCCGGCCGACACCGCCGTGGCGTCCGCGGGCCCGGACACGCGATCGATGGGCGCCGGCCCGGCGCCGACGGTCATCACCGAACTGCGCAACGGCAGGACCGTGGTACAGCGGGGTGCTGGCGTGGCTTACGTTCGGTAGTCCCGCAAGGAAAGCAGAGAGCCGGGTAGGGTGTGCAGCTCCGCTGCGCACCATTCCCGCCGCAAGGTGCGCAGCAAGCTGCACACCCTACGAGACTGGATCCTCACCGTGGAAACGGCCGGCTCCAGAACCGCGAGCCCGCCAATCCGAACCGCCATGGCACGTCGGCCGCCTTGCTGATGCCGATGCGCGGACCCAGTACCACTTCGTGTTCCTCTCGCGCCGCCAGCACCTCGAACGGTGCCTGGTCCAGCCGCATGCCGCTGAGCTCGCGCGTGACGCCCAGCGCCTGCCCCACTTTTCCCGGCCCCGAACACAGCAGCCGCAGGTCTTCCAGGCCACGCCGCTCCACCATGCGCTCGATGCCGTGCAGCGGCTCGATCGCGCGGATCAGAACGCCGGCGCCATGGCCCTCTTCGCGGCAGACGAAGTTCAGGCACCAGTGGATGCCGTACGAGCGGTAGACGTAGGCGCGCCCGGGCGGGCCGAACATCGCCTGGTTGCGCGGCGTCGGCCCCGAGTGGCTGTGCGAGGCCGGATCTTCCCGGTCGTAAGCCTCGGTTTCGACGATGCGGCCGCCCACGCCGTCCACCAGAAGGGTAGCGCCTATCAACCCGCGCGCCATCTCGGGCGCCTCGTGCAGGAAGTCGCGTGGCCGCAGCCGCCTAGACGTCGTCGCCATCAGCCTCGCTGCTTTCGCCGAGAAAGCCGCCGCTCTGGTGCGCCCACAGCCGCGCATACAGGCCGCCTTGCGCCAGCAGTTCACGGTGGCTGCCTTCTTCCACGATGCGGCCCTGGTCCAGCACCACCAGCCGGTCGAGCGCGGCGATGGTGGACAGTCGGTGGGCGATGGCGATCACCGTCTTGCCCTGCATCAGCTCGGTCAGGCTGGCCTGGATCGCCAGCTCCACCTCGGAGTCGAGCGCGCTCGTCGCCTCGTCAAGCAGCAGGATCGGCGCGTCCTTGAGCATCACGCGGGCGATGGCCACGCGCTGGCGCTGGCCGCCCGACAGCTTGACGCCGCGCTCGCCGACGTGCGCGTCGTAGCCGCGCCGGCCTTGCGGGTCGGTCAGCTGGGCGACGAACTCGTGCGCATGGGCGCGCTCGGCCGCGCGCACCATCTCCGCCTCGGTGGCGCCGGGGCGGCCGTACATCAGGTTGTCGCGCACCGAGCGGTGCAGCAGCGAGGTGTCCTGGGTGACCATGCCGATGTTGGCGCGCAGGCTGTCCTGGGTGACGCCGGCGATGTCCTGGCCGTCGATCAGGATCCGGCCGCCGTCCAGGTCGTAGAAGCGCAGCAGCAGGTTGACCAGCGTCGACTTGCCGGCGCCGGAGCGGCCGATCAGGCCGATCTTCTCGCCCGGGCGCACCGTCAGGCTCATGCGGTCGATCACGGCCCGCGGCTGGCCGTAGCCGAAGGTGATGTGATCGAAGGTGACCTCGCCGCGGCTGACCTGCAGCGGCTTGGCATCGGGCTTGTCGACCACCACCCGCGGCCGGGTCAGGGTGGCGATGCCGTCCTGGATGGTGCCGATGTTCTCGAACAGCGAGGCCATCTCCCACATCACCCAGTGCGACATGCCGCTGATGCGCAGCGACATCGCCGTCACCGCCGCCACCGCGCCGACGCCCACCAGGCCTTCGTTCCACAGCCAGACGCTGTAGCCGCAGGCGGCCAGGATCAGCGCCACGATCAGCACGTGGTTGACGATCTCGAAGGCGCTGACCAGCCGCATCTGGCGGTAGCCGGTGGTCATGAACTCCGTCATCGCCTGGCGCGCGAAGCCGGCCTCGCGCTGGGTGTGCGAGAACAGTTTGACGGTGGAGATGTTGGTGTAGGCGTCGGTGATGCGCCCGGTCATCATCGCGCGCGCATCGGCCTGCGCCTTGCCGACCTTGCCCAGGCGCGGCACGAAGTAGATGACCGACAGCGCGTACAGCACGAACCAGCCCAGAAAGGGCAGCATCAGCCGCGCGTCGAAGGCGGCGGCCAGCGCCACGATGGTGATGAAGTAGACGCCGATGCCGATGATCACCTCGGTGGCGGTGAAGATCGTCTCGCGCACCGACAGCGCCGTCTGCATCACCTTGGTGGTGATGCGGCCGGCGAACTCGTCCGAGTAGAAGGCCAGGCTCTGGCCCAGCATCAGCCGGTGGAAGTTCCAGCGCAGCCGCAGCGGGAAGTTGATGGCCAGCGTCTGGTGCTTGAGGATGGTCTGCAGGGCCACCACCAGCGTGCTGGCCAGCAGCACGCTGGAAAACAGCAGCACGGCCGGCCGCTGCGCCGACCACAGCTGGCCGGGCTGCACGCGCGTGAGCCAGTCGACCACCTGGCCGAGCACGGAAAACAGCCAGGCTTCGTAGACCGAGAAGGCGGCGCTGGCCAGCGCCAGCATGACGATGTAGCCGCGCAGCCCGGCCGTGCAGGCCCAGACGAAGGCCGCGAAGCTCTTGGGCAAAAGCGGAGGTTCGACCTCCGGATAGGGGTGAAGCAGTTTCTCGAAAAGCCGGAACAAGACCAAAGACTCCATGCGCGGCGCCGCCGCTGGGTGGGGAGGCGGGAGTATTGACGCAAAAGGGCGCCGGCCAGGTGCCTGGGGGCGAAACGAAACTTTGCGGGCCCGCGAAACACTGTATAAAGAACCAGTATATTCCGCCTCTCGCCATGTCGTCCGCCGCCCCTTTGACCGAACTCAACCTGCCCCATGTGTGGCGCGGGCGGGAGCTGGCGCAGGCGCAGGATCGCACGGTTGCCAGCGGCCACGCGGCGCTGGATGCGCAGTTGCCCGGGGGCGGCTGGCCGCTGGGTTGCCTGGTGGAAGTGCTGCAGCAGCACCCGCACCAGTTCGCCTGGCAGCTGCTGGGGCCGGCGTTGCGCGAGCGCTGCCAGGCGCAAGCCGGCCCCATCGTGCTGGTGAGTCCGCCTTACCTGCCGTTCGGCCCCGGCCTGCGCGGCCTGGACCTGCGGCCCGAGCAGCTGCTGTGCGTGCAGGCCGACAAGCAGTCGTCCCGCCTGTGGGCCACCGAACAGGCGCTGCGCTGCGCCGACGTGGCGGCCGTGCTGGCCTGGCTGCCGCAGGCCCGCAGCGAAGACCTGCGCCGGCTGCACCTGTGCGCGCAGCAGCACGAGCGCCTGCTGGTGGCCTTTCGCGGCGTCGATGCGCGCGACCATTCCTCGCCGGCCCGCCTGCGGCTGCTGCTCGAAGGCGCGCAGCAGCTGGAGGTGCGCATCCTCAAACGCCGCGGCCCGCCGCTGCTGCAGCCCTTGCTGTTGCGGGGGCAGCCGGCTCGGCTGGAGGCCCTGCTGGCGGCGCGCAAGGCGCGGCGCTCCTTCCCCCAACCCTTTTCACTGCCCACGGCTGGATCGCATGTACTGGATCGCACTGCAACCTTCGCCGGATGAATTGCGCCAGGCCTGGGGCTGGCGGGCCCTGCAGTTCACCCCGCGCGTGGCGCTGGTGGACGAAGCCCTGCTGCTCGAAGCCTCGGCCTCCGAGCGCCTGTTCGGCGGCCGGCGCGGGCTGCTGCGCGGGCTGCTGAAAGGCAACCCGGACCTGGAGCTGCCGGCCTGGGCCGACGGTCCGACCTCGCTGGTGGCGCTGGCGTTGCTGCGAATGAAACGCGCGGGCCAGCCCAAGCCGGCGCTGCTGCCGGACGGGCTGCCGCTGGAGACGCTCACCGCCGCCGGGCCGCACCTGTCGATGCTGGAGCGCGTCGGCTGCACCACCTTCGGCCAGCTGCGCAGCCTGCCGCGCGCCGGCCTCAACCGCCGCTTCGGCGCCGGGCTGCTGCTGGCGCTGGACGCGGTGCAAGGGCAGCGGCCCGAGCGCTATCCCTGGCTGGAACTGCCGCCGGACTTCGATCAGAAGCTGGAACTGCAATCGCTGGCCACCTGCGCGCAGGAGTTGCTGTTCACGGGCCAGCACCTGCTGACCTTGCTGCAGGCCTGGCTGCAAGGGCGCAACCTGGGCGCGCTGGCGCTGGAGTTCGAATGGACGCTGGACCTGCGGCGCCTGGACGGCAAGCCGCTGCCGGCTACCGAGAAGATGGAACTGCGCACGGCCCAGCCGACGCAGGACATGCACCACCTGCGCCGGCTGGCGTCCGAGCAGCTGGCGCGCACCAGCCTGGCGGCGCCGGCCAGCCAGCTGCGGCTGCGCACGCTGCAGACGGTGCCCTGGGGCGGCGCCACCACCAGCCTGCTGCCCGAGGACAACACGCCGGGCGAGAAGCTGCACCAGCTGGTGGAGCGGTTGAGCGTGCGGCTGGGCGAGGGCAACGTGACGATGCTGGAGCCGCGCGCGGACCATCGGCCCGAATGCATGCAGGCATCGGTGCGGGCCTCGGAATCCGTCGGGGGTGCGGCTTGGCCGCGCAGCGTCGACGGCCGCAGGGTGCGCGGCGAAGCCGCACACCCTGCCAAGGGCGATCCGCTGTTTCCGCCGTGGCTGCTGCGCGAGCCGTTGCGGCTTCAAGTGAAGGCCGACAAGCCCTTGTACCAGGGTCCGCTGCAGCTGCTCACGCGCGCGCGCCGGCTGGAAGGCGCCTGGTGGGACCCGGCGCTGGAGCAGCCGGTGCTGCGCGACTACTTCATCGCCCGCAGCGAAACCGTGGGCCTGCTGTGGGTGTACCGCGAGCGGCTGTCGGCCGAGCAGGAGCGCGCCCGCTGGTTCCTGCACGGCATCTACGCCTGACGGTGGCCGCATGTCCTGGTTGCCCGATTACGCAGAGCTGCACTGCCTGTCCAACTTCAGCTTCCAGCGCGGCGCCTCGCATCCGCAGGAGCTGGTGCGGCGCGCGCACGAACTGGGGTATTCGGCGCTGGCCCTGACCGACGAGTGCTCGATGGCCGGCGTGGTGCGGGCACATACGGAGGCGACCAGGCTTGGACTGAAGCTGCTGCTGGGCGCCGAGTTCGCCCTCGACGGTTTCCGGCTGGTGGCGCTGGCGCGCAATGCCAACGGCTGGGGCAACCTGTGCGAGTTCATCTCGATTGCCCGGCGCGAGGCGCTCAAGGGCGAGTACGTCTGCAGCCGCGAAGCCAGCGACTTCACGCTGCTGCAGGACTGCGAAATCCTGCTGGCGCCCGAGCGCGAGCTGGAGTTCGAAGACCTGTGCGAGCGCGTCGAGTGGGCCCAGGCTTTCTTTCCGCGCCGCCACTGGCTGGCGGTGGAGCTGCTGCTGCAGGGGGACGACGAGCTGTGGCTCGACACGCTGCTGCAGGTGGGCGAGGCCACCGGCAGCCCGCTGGTGGCGGCCGGCGACGTGCGCATGCACACGCGCTCGCGCAAGCCGCTGCACGACGTGCTGACGGCGGTGCGCCTGGGCAAGGCCGTGCCCGACTGCGGCTTCGCGCTGGAGGCGAACGCGGAGCAGCACCTGCGCCATCGCATGCGGCTGGCGTCCATCTATCCGGCCGAACTGCTGGAGCGCACGCTGGAGGTGATGGACCGCTGCAGCTTCAGCCTGGAGGAGATCAAGTACCAGTACCCGCTGGAGACGGTGCCGGCCGGCCTGACGCCGCGCCAGGCGCTGCGCCGCTTCACCATCGCCGGCGCGGGCCAGCGTTATCCGCAAGGCGTGCCGTGGCGGGTGCGCCAGCAGCTGGTGCGCGAGCTGGACCTGATCTCCGATTGCGCCTACGAGATGTTCTTCCTGACGGTGCACGACATCGTCGCCTTCGCGCGCGGCCAGGGCATCCTGTGCCAGGGCCGCGGCTCGGCCGCCAATTCCGCGGTCTGCTACTGCCTGGGCGTGACGGCGGTGGATCCGGCCCGCTCCAATTTGCTGTTCGAGCGCTTCATCAGCCGCGAGCGCAAGGAGCCGCCCGACATCGACGTCGACTTCGAGCACGAGCGACGCGAAGAGGTGATCCAGTACATCTACAACAAATACGGCCGCGAGCGCGCCGCCATCACGGCGGTGGTGGCCAGCTACCGCACCCGCAGTTCGATCCGCGACGTCGGCAAGGCGCTGGGCCTGCCCGAGCAGCTGGTGGACGCCTTCGCCAGGGATCACTTCTGGTTCGACGAGCGCGAGCTGCGCGTGGGCAAGCTGCACGCGCTGGCCGCCTCCTTCGGCCACGATGTGCCGCCGCGCAAGCTGGCGCTGTGGATGGAACTGTCGGAGGAGCTGATGGGGTTTCCGCGCCACCTGAGCCAGCACGTGGGCGGCTTCGTGCTGACGCAAGGCAAGCTCACGCGGCTGGTGCCGGTGGAGAACGCGGCGATGAAGGACCGCTCTGTGATCCAGTGGGACAAGGACGACCTGGACGAGATGGGCCTATTGAAGGTGGACGTGCTGGCGCTGGGCATCCTGACCGCCATCCGCCGCTGCCTGGACCTGGTGGCCGCGCGGCGCGGCACGCCGTTCGTGCTGACCGACATTCCCGACAAGGACGAAGCCACCTACGACATGATCTGCCGCGCCGACACCGTGGGCGTGTTCCAGATCGAGAGCCGGGCCCAGATGTCGATGCTGCCGCGCCTGCGGCCGCGCGTGTTCTACGACATCGTGATCGAGGTGGCGATCGTGCGGCCGGGGCCGATCATCGGCAAGATGATCCATCCTTACCTGCAGGCCCGCGAGCGGGTGCGGCAGGGCGGCGAGATCCGCTACGAAAACGACGCGCTGCGGCCGGCGCTGGAGCGCACGCTGGGCATTCCGATCTTCCAGGAGCAGGTGATGCAGATCTCGATGATCGCCGCCGGCTTTTCGGCCGACCAGGCCGACCAGCTGCGCCGCTCGATGGCGGCCTGGAAGCGCAGCGGCGGCGTCCACAAATTCGAGCAGCCGCTGATCGAAGGCATGCTGGCCAACGGCTACCGCGAGGAATTCGCGCGCCAGATCTTCCAGCAGATCCTGGGCTTTGGCGAATACGGTTTTCCGGAAAGCCATGCCTTCAGCTTCGGCTTGCTGGCCTACGACAGCAGCTGGCTCAAATGCCACGAACCCGAATGCTTCCTGGCCGCCATGCTGAACTCGCAGCCCATGGGCTTTTACGGGCCGGCGCAGCTGGTCCAGGACGCCCAGCGGCATGGCGTGGTGGTGCTGCCGGCGGACGTCTCCTGCAGCGACTGGGACAGCAAATTGGGGTCGGACTCCAATTTTCAGCCGCCGGGGAAATCAGCGGAGAAATTGGAATCTGACCCCAGACCGCCGGTGCGGCTCGGGCTGCGCATGGTCGGTGGGCTGAGCGAGGCCGGTGGGCGGCGCATCGTGGCTGCGCGCGCCGAGGCGCCATTCACTGGCGTGGAAGACATGGCCTTGCGCGCGCAGCTCGATCTGAAAGACATCAACGCGCTGGCCGCCGGCGACGCCTTGCGGTCGCTCGCCGGGCATCGGCGCCAGCAGGTGTGGCAAGCCGCGGCGCAGCAGAAGGCGCCGGGCATGCTGCGCGATGCGCCGATCGCCGAAGCGGCGCTCGAACTGCCGCCGGCGCACGAAGGCGAGGAGATCTACTTCGACTATGCCTCCACCGGCATGACGCTGCGCCGCCACCCGGTGGCCTTGCTGCGCCAGCGCCTGGCACGCCTGAAGCTGCTGAGCGCCGAGCAGCTGCACGCGCTGCCGCACGGCCGGCGCGTGGGCGCCTGCGGCATCGTCACCGTGCGCCAGCAGCCGCAGACGGCGCACGGCACGATCTTCGTCACGCTGGAGGACGAGACCGGGCCGGTGAATGTGATCGTGTGGAAGTCGATCCGGGAGACGCAGCGCGATGCGCTGCTGAGGTCGCGCCTGATGGCCGTGCATGGGAC
>NZ_JAQGLS010000033.1 GCF_028292805.1 Ramlibacter sp.
TTCATGTCACGCGCCGTGTTGGCGCAGTAGTCCAGGTCGCACTCGGGGTCCTGGTTGAAGATGTTGATGGTGGGCGGTCTCTTCTGGTGGTGCAGGGCCAGCACGGTGAACACCGACTCGATGCCGCCGGCGCCGCCCAGCAGGTGGCCCGTCATCGACTTGGTCGAATTGACCACGATGCTGCGCGCGTGGTCGCCCAGCGCCGCCTTCACCGCATTGGTCTCGTTCAGGTCGCCCAGTGGCGTGGAGGTGCCGTGCGCGTTGAGGTACTGAATCTGGTCGGCATTGACGCCGGCATTGCGCATCGCGGCCAGCATGGCCCGGCGCGGCCCGTCGATGTCGGGGGCGGTCATGTGGTACGCGTCCCCGGTCATGCCGAACCCGGCCAGCTCGGCGTAAATCCTGGCGCCCCGCGCCTTGGCATGTTCGTATTCCTCGAGCACGAGCACGCCGCCGCCCTCGCCCAGCACGAAGCCGTCGCGGTCCTTGTCCCAGGGGCGCGACGCCGTCTTGGGATCGTCGTTGCGGGTGCTCAGGGCGCGGGCCGCGGCGAAGCCGCCGACGCCCAGCGGCGAGACGCAGGATTCGGCGCCGCCGGCGACCATCACGTCGGCGTCGCCGCTCTCGATCATGCGGGCGGAGATGCCGATGGCGTGCAGGCCAGTGGTGCAGGCGGTGACCACGGCGATGTTCGGGCCCTTGAAGCCGTACTTGATCGAGACGTGGCCGGAAATCATGTTGATGATGGACGCGGGCACGAAGAACGGCGAGATGCGGCGCGGGCCGCGGTTCACCAGTTCGGCATGCATGTCCTCGATCATCGGCAGGCCGCCGATGCCGGAGCCCACGTTGACGCCGATGCGGGTGGCCAGCTCGTCGTCGAGGGCATCCCCCAGCGGCAGTCCGGAATCCTCCACCGCCTGGCAGGCCGCGGCCAGTCCAAGGTGGATGAAGCGGTCCATGTGCCGGGCTTCCTTCTCGGAGATGTAATCCGTGATCCGGAAATCCTTGACCTGCCCGGCGAACTTGCAGGCGAACGGGCCGGTGTCGAAAGACGTGATCGACTCGATCCCGCTTTGCCCGGCCAGCAGGTTGGCCCAGGACTCGGCAACCGTGCCGCCCACCGGGCTGACGCAGCCGAGCCCCGTCACGACGACGCGGCGACGCATGCTGGCCTTAAGCCTTCTGGTGGCCGTTGGCGTAGTCGATGGCGTTTTGCACCGTCGTGATCTTCTCGGCGTCTTCGTCCGGGATCTCGATGCCGAACTCATCCTCCAGGGCCATGACCAGTTCCACCGTGTCCAGGGAATCGGCGACAAGGTCGGCCACGAAGTCCTTTTCGTTGGTGACCTGGGACTCTTCCACGCCGAGCTGCTCGGCGATGATTTTTTTGACACGTGCTTCGATATCGCTCATGGGTTCCCTCAAAGGGTGAAGTTGAATCCGCGATTTTAGACCGGGCGGAGGGACCGGCTGGCAAGGCCGTTGCCGGCGGGGTGCTGAACTGGCGCGTTCAGGCCATGAACATCCCGCCGTTGACATGGATTTCCTGGCCGGTGATGTAGCCGGCCAGGGGGGAGGAAAGGAAGGCGACCGCGTGGGCAACGTCGCCCGGTTGGCCCAGGTGGCCCAGCGGGATCTGGCCCAGCAGCGCCCGCTGCTGCGCTTCCGGCAGGGCGGCGGTCATGTCGGTTTCGATGAAGCCGGGCGCCACGCAATTGACGGTGATGCCCCTGCTGCCGAGTTCGCGGGCCAGCGCCCGCGTCATGCCGGCCACGCCGGCCTTGGCGGCCGCGTAGTTGGCCTGGCCGGCGTTGCCGGAAGCGCCGACGACGCTGGTGATGCTGACGATGCGGCCGTAGCGCTGCTTCATCATCGTGCGCATCACGGCGCGGCTCATGCGGAACACCGCCTTCAGGTTGGTGTCCAGGACAGCGTCCCAGTCGTCGTCCTTCATCCGCATGGCCAGGGTGTCGCGGGTGATGCCGGCGTTGTTGACCAGCACGTGCAGCCCGCCGTGTTCCCGGCCGATCGCCTCGATCAGCGCCTCGGCCGCCTTGCCGTCGTTGACGTCCAGCTTCGCGCCCTCGCAGAAGGCATGCTCGGCCAGCGCCGCGGAAACCTTCGCCGCGCCTTCGTCGGTGGTGGCGGTGCCGATCACCTTCATGCCGCGGGCGGCCAGTTCCTGCGCGATGGCGGCGCCGATGCCGCGCGTGGCGCCGGTGACCAGGGCCACCTGGCCCTGCATGGTGGAGGAATCGCTCACGCCAGCATCTCCTTGGCGGCCGCCAGCGTGGCCGGGTCGTACACCGCGGCCGAAGCCAGGGCCGGGTCGATCCGCTTGACCAGGCCGGCCAGCACCTTGCCGGGGCCGCACTCGACGATGGTGTCCACGCCGCGGGCCTGGATGGCGCGGATGCATTCCACCCAGCGCACCGGCCCGAAGGCCTGCTGGTAGAGGGCGGCGCGGATCTGGTCCGGGTCGCCCTCGGCCTTGACCTCGATGTTGTTGACGACCGGGATGCGGGGCGCCAGCAGCGGCGTCGCCGCCAGCCGCTCCCTGAGCCGCTCGGCGGCCGGCTTCATCAGGCTGGAGTGGAACGGCGCCGACACCGGCAGTGGCAACGCGCGCTTGGCGCCCATGGCCTTGAGCAGCTCGCAAGCCTTGTCCACCGCGGCCTTGCTGCCGGCGATGACGGTCTGGGCCGGATCATTGAAATTCACCGCCTCGACCACCTCCTCGCTGTTGGGGCCGAACGAGCGCGCCGCTTCGGCGCAGCCTTCGATCACGCGTTGCGCGTCCAGGCCGAGGATGGCGGCCATGGCGCCGGTGCCGACCGGCACCGCGTCCTGCATCGCCTGGGCCCGAAAGCGCACCAGGGGCGCCGCATCGGCCAGGGTCAGGGCGCCGGCGGCGACCAGCGCGGAATATTCGCCCAGCGAGTGGCCGGCCAGCACGGCCGGCTCGGCCCCGCCTTCGGCGCGCCAGGCGCGCCAGGCGGCCACGCCGGCCACCAGCATCACCGGCTGGGTGTTGGTGGTCAGCCCCAGGGCTTCCTTGGGGCCTTGCTTGACCAGGCGGGCGAGGTCCTCGTCCAGCGCGTCGGAGGCCTCGCGCAGCGTTTCGGCCACGGCCGGATGCTCGCCCCAGGCATCGAGCATGCCGACAGCTTGCGAGCCCTGGCCCGGAAAGACGAAAGCGAACGGTTTCATTGTGTGGGTGCGTCCCGGTGAGAACAGTGGCAGCAGAAAGGCAAGCCCGGCGGGCTTCAGAAGTCCAGCAGGACGGCGCCCCAGGTGAAGCCCCCGCCCACGCCTTCCAGCATGAGGGTGTCCCCTTTTTTCACCTGGCCGCTGCGCACCGCGCTGTCCAGCGCCAGCGGGATCGAAGCGGCCGAGGTGTTGCCGTGCTGGTCCACCGTCACCACCACCTTGTCCATGGGCAGCTTCAGCTTCCTGGCCGTGCCCTGCATGATGCGGATGTTGGCCTGGTGCGGGATCAGCCAGTCGATGTCGGCTTCGGTCTTGCCGGCCTTGGCCAGGGTGGCGCGGGCCGCGCTTTCCAGCACGCCGACGGCCAGCTTGAACACGGCCTGGCCATCCATCTTGAGCAGCGGCTCGCCCAGCACCTTGCCGCCCGACAACGTGCCGGGCACGCACAGGATGCCAACGTGCTTGCCGTCGGCATGCAGGTCGCTGGCCAGGATGCCTGGGGTGTCGGAGGCTTCCAGCACCACGGCGCCGGCGCCGTCGCCGAACAGCACGCAGGTGGTGCGGTCGCTGAAGTCGAGGATGCGCGAAAACACCTCGGCGCCGATCACCAGCGCGCACCTGGCCGAGCCGGTACGGATCATGGCGTCGGCCACCGTCAGCGCGTAGACGAAGCCGCTGCACACCGCCTGCACGTCGAAGGCGGCGCAGCCGCCCACGCCCAGCTTGTGCTGCAGGATGGTGGCTGACGAGGGGAACACCATGTCCGGGGTGGAGGTGGCGACGATGATCAGGTCGACTTCCGATGCCTGGCGGCCGGCGGCTTCGAGCGCGTTGCGCGCGGCGTGCACGCCCAGCTCGCTGGACGTGACATCGGGCTCGGCGAAGTGCCGGGCGCGGATGCCGGTGCGCTCGACGATCCAGTCGTCCGAGGTTTCGACTCCGGTGGCGGCCAGTTGCGCGGCCAGGTCGGCGTTGGTTACACGGCGCGGCGGCAGGTAGCTGCCGGTCCCGGTGATGCGGGAAAATTGGGTCATGCTCAGGTGATGGCCGCTTCCAGCGGCTGGGCGTCGCCGGCCAGCAGGGGCCGGGCATGGTCGATGCGGGCCTGGACGCGGTCCAGCAGGTTGTTCCGGGCCGCATCATACGCGCGGCTCAAGGCGTACTCGAAGCCGACCTCGTCGGCCGAGCCATGGCTCTTGAACACCAGCCCGCGCAGGCCCAGCAGGGCGGCGCCGTTGAAGCGACGGTGGTCGGTGCGCTTCTTGAGCGCGGCCAGGACCGGGTACGCGGCCACCGCGGCCAGCTTGGTCAGCGGGCTGCGGCTGAACTCCTCGCGCAGGAAGCCGACGATCATGGCGGCCACGCCCTCGCCGGTCTTGAGCATCACGTTGCCGACGAAGCCGTCGCACACCACGATGTCCACCACCGGCGTGAAGATGTCCGTGCCTTCGACATTGCCGTAGAAGTTCAGGTCGCCGGCGGCGCCGGCCGCGCGCAGCAGCTCGCCCGCCTTCTTGATCATGTCGCTGCCCTTGATCACTTCCTCGCCGATGTTCAGCAGCCCGACCGAGGGGCTGTGGTTGCCGGTGAGCGCGGACACCAGCGCCGAGCCCATGACGGCGAACTGCAGCAGGTGCTGCTCGTTGCAATCGACATTCGCGCCCAGGTCCAGCACGGTGGTGATGCCACCCTTGGCGTTGGGCAGGCCGGAGGCGATGGCGGGCCGGTCGATGCCTTCGATGGTCTTGAGCAGGTAGCGCGCCAGCGCCATCAGGGCGCCGGTGTTGCCGGCCGACACCGCCGCCTGGGCGGTGCCGTCCTTGACCTGCTGGATGGCCACGCGCATGGAGGAATCCTTCTTCCTGCGCAAGGCGACGTCGACCGCGTCGTCCATGGCCACCACTTCTGAGGCCGGAACCACGGTGGCCCGGTCATGCCGGAAGGATGCAAGCGCGTCGGCGGCGCCCACCAGCAGCAGCCGCGCCTCGGGCTGCCCGTCCAGGAAACGGCGGCAGGCCACCAGCGTGACGCGGGGGCCGTGGTCGCCACCCATGCAATCGACAGCGAGGGTCGTCATGGGGTGAACTGTAGAGCCAAGCTACGCTTTTTCAGGGCCACAGAAGACAAAGGCCCGCACTGCGCGCGAACGCAGCCGGGCCTCGTGCCGTCCAGGACGGTCAGGCGTCGTTCTTCGTCTTGAGGACCTTGCGGCCGCGATAAAAGCCCGTCGGGCTGATGTGGTGGCGCAGGTGGGTTTCGCCGGTGGTCGGCTCCACCGCGATGCCCGGCACCGTCAGAGCGTTGTGCGAACGGTGCATGCCGCGCTTGGAAGGCGACTTCTTGTTTTGCTGAACAGCCATGACGGGCTCCTGGAATCGGTCTGCTGCGGCAAAGCAGCAGCGGGTTGAACGGTGGGACGAAACATGAGCGCCTGGCGTGCAGCACGCAGGCGGTTTCGGCGCGAAGCCCGCGATTATAGCCCATGGAAGACCCGACCTTCTACTTGCCGCTCTTGAGCCGGCCCAGGACGGCGAACGGATTCTCCCGCTGCGCGCCCGCTGCCTCGAACGCCGGGTCGGAAACCGACATTTTCACGGCCTCCGGGCAGACCTCGTGCCGCGGCGCCAGCGGCACCTCCATCAGCAGCTCGTCCTCCACCAGCTCCAGCAGGTCGAAGCTGCGCGACAAGGCCAGCAGGTCTTCTTCCGCCGCGTCATCCTGCGCCGCGGCCGTGGCCTCGTCGGCCACGAAGCGGAACGAGCGGTCGACCGCCAGCGGCACGTCCACCGGCTGCAGGCAGCGCTGGCAGACCAGCGGCAGCTGCGCTTGCGCCCTCAGGTGCAGCCAGACCTCCGGGTGCAGGTGCTGCGGGTTGAGCAGTTCGCCGCGCGCGCTCCAGCGCACGAGGCGCTCGGGCGCGGTCCCTTCGGTTTCAGCCAGCAGCCGCGCATAGCGGGCCAGCCTGTCTTCCGATGCAAGTTCGGCGCCGTCCTCGGCGAAGTGGTGCACGTCGAGGCGGTGCGGGTCGAAATCCTTGGCCATCGATCCAGTGTAAGAGAATCGCCGCATGCATTCGTCCCCAAGAGACTCCGCCGTGCGCCGCCTGGTGCTGGGCTCGACCTCCCGCTACCGCCGCGAACTGCTGCAGCGGCTGCGGCTGCCGTTCGACGTCGTCGCGCCCGAGGTCGACGAAACCCCGCGCCCGGGCGAAGCCCCCGCCGCCCTGGCCCGCCGGCTGGCCGCCGCCAAGGCGCAAGCCGTGGCCAGCCAGCACCCCGGCGCCATCGTGATCGGCTCGGACCAGGTGGCCGACCTGGACGGCGAGCCGTTGGGCAAGCCGGGCAACCATGCCAACGCCGTGGCGCAGCTGCGGCGCATGAGCGGCCGGGTGGTGATTTTCCAGACCGCGCTGACGGTGACTTGCCAGGACAGCGGCTTCGTCGAACACGACCTGGCGCCGGTGCGGGTGCGCTTTCGCGCGCTGGCCGATGCCGAGATCCAGGCCTACCTGCAAGCCGAGCAACCGTATGACTGCGCCGGCAGCGCCAAGAGCGAAGGCCTGGGCATCGCCTTGCTGGAAGCCATCGACAGCGACGACCCCACGGCCCTGGTGGGGTTGCCGCTGATCCGCACCTGTCGCATGTTGCGCGCGGCCGGCCTGCCGCTGTTGCGATGAAGCGGGGTCGCCTCTACCTGGTGCCGGCGCCGCTGGACTTCGGCTGCGCGGTGCAGGTGCCGCTGGCCGAGGTGCTGCCCGCCGGCACCATTGCCGTCGCCGCCCGCCTGACCCACTGGGTCTGCGAGAACGCCAAGTCCACCCGCGCCTACCTCAAGCGGGTGGGCGAGTTGCAGCCGCTGGCGCTGCCGATGCAGCAGCAGGACATCGTGGAGCTGCCGCGCGAGGTGCACAAGAAAGGCGACCACGCGCCGGCGGCCTTCGATGCGCGCAGCCTGCTCAAGGCGGCGCTCCAGGGCCAAGACGTCGGCTTGCTGAGCGAGGCGGGGATGCCGGCGATCGCCGATCCCGGCTCGTCGGTGGTGCGCGCCGCGCATGAGCTGGGGATCGAAGTGGTGCCGCTGGTGGGGCCGGTGTCGCTGCTGCTGGCGCTGGCCGCCAGCGGCCTGAACGGCCAGAACTTCGCCTTCGTCGGCTACCTGCCGCAGGAGCCCGCGGCCCGCACGACGCGGCTGCGCGAGCTGGAGGCGCTGGCGCTGCGCACCGGCCAGGCCCAGTTGTTCATCGAGACGCCGTACCGCAACCAGGCCCTGTGGCAGGCGCTGGTACAGGGCTTGAAGCAGACCACCCGGCTGGCCATCGCCAGCGGGCTGACGCTGCCGGATGCGGTGTGCCGCAGCGCGGCGGTGATGGCGTGGAAGCAGCAGCCGGCGCCGGTCAGCAACGACCGGCCGGCGGTGTTCGCCATCGGCCCTTGACTTGTTCCCTCCCCCGCCGGGCAGGAGCAAGCGTCAACGAACCGGCGGAACTGCGCGCAAGGCCCGGATCGCGCCTTCGCCGATCGCCGCGCCGAAGCGCTTGGCCAGCTTCTCGGCCACGTTCTCGCGCCGGGTGTAGTCCACCAGTTCCTCGGCCTTGATGACCTCGCGGGCGACGAAGTCGAGGTTGCCCAGGTGGTCGGCCAGGCCTAGTTCCACCGCCTGCTGGCCGGTCCAGAACAGGCCGCTGAACAGCTCGGGCGTGTCCTTCAGCCGCTTGCCGCGGCCGGCCTTGACCACGGCAATGAACTGCTGGTGGATCTGGTCCAGCATCTGCTGGGCGTGCTCGCGGTGCCGGTCGGTCTGCGGGCTGAACGGATCCAGGAAGCCCTTGTTCGCGCCGGCCGTCAGCAAGCGCCGCTCGACACCCAGCTTGTCCATCAGGCCGGTGAAGCCGAAGCCCTCCATCAGCACGCCGATGCTGCCGACGATGCTGGCCTTGTCCACGTAGATCTGGTCGGCGGAGGCGGCGATGTAGTAGGCGGCGGAAGCGCAGGACTCCTCGACCACCGCATACAGCGGCTTCTTGTAGCGCGCCTTCAGCCGCTTGAGCTCGTCGCTGACGATGCCGGCCTGCACCGGGCTGCCGCCGGGGGAGTTGATCAGCAGCACCACGCCTTGCGCGCCTTCGTCCTCGAAGGCGGCCTTGGCGGCGGCGATGATGAATTCGGCGCTGGCCTCGCTGTCGGGGCCGATCTCGCCCTGGATCTCCACCACCGCCGTGTGCGGCGTGAGCTTGTCCGAGCTGGGCGTGCCGCGGTAGGCCAGCGTCCAGATCAGGAAGATGAAGAAGGCCAGCCACGCCATGCGCGTGAAGCCGCGCCAGCGCCGGGTGGCGCGCTGCTCCTCCAGCGTGGCGAAGATCAGCTTCTCCATGGTGCCGCGCTCCCAACCCTGCGCCTCGGTGGCCTTGCCCGCGACGGGCGCGGAGGTGGGGGTTGGCGTGGGCGACGGCGCCGGCGTGGATGCCGGCCCGGTAGGGGTGTTGTCAGGAAAGCCAGGCTCGGTCATCTAGAACTCAACGGGTTGCAGGTTGAAAGCAGTATGCCAGTGCACCACCCCGTCGCGCTCGCTGAGTTCGATGCGCACCAGCCCGCCGCGGCAGGGACCGCCGGCGCAGGCGCCGGTGTCGGGCTGGTAGGCCGCGCCGTGCGTGCTGCACAGCAGCCAGCGGCCACTGTCGTCGAACAACCGGTTGGGCTGCCAGTCCATCTCCATCGCGATGTGGGCGCACCGGTTCAGGTAGGCATGGACCCGGCCTTGCCAGCGGATCGCGAAGGCGCGGCAGGTCTGGCCGCCGTGCACCACATCGAACGGCACGGCCAGGCCGCCATCCACCAGGTCGCCGGCATTGCACAGGGGAATCCGCGGGCCGTCCATGGACGTCAGCCGTTGGCCAGCAGCCAGTCGTGCAGCTCGCGCACCGAGTGCACCACCGCCAGCGGCTCCAGCACCGCGAAGGCGCCGGGCTCGTGCGCGCCATAGCTCACCCCCACGCTGGGGCAGCCGGCGTTGCGGGCCATCTGCAGGTCGTGGGTGGTGTCGCCGATCATCAGCGTGCGTGCCGGCTCGGCGCCGAACTCGCGCATCAGCTCGTGCAGCATGCGCGGATCGGGCTTGCCGGCCGTCTCGTCGGCGGTGCGCGAGGCATCGAACACCCCGCGCAACTGCCTGCTCTGCAGCACGTCGTCCAAGCCGCGGCGCGACTTGCCGGTGGCGACCGCCAGCCAGTGCTGCCGCTGACGCAAGGCCTGCAGCATGTCCAGCACGCCCTCGAACAGGCTCAGGTCGTTCTGGTGCGCCAGGTAATGGTGGCGGTAGCGGCTGCCCAGTTCCGCTTGGCGCTCGCGCGGCACGTCGGGCGCGGCGTGCGCCAGCGCCTCGGCCAGCCCCAGGCCGATCACGTAGGCGGCCTCGCGGTCGCCGGGGACGGTGCCGCCGACGTCGGCCACCGCGCGCTGGATGCAGCGCACGATGATCTGGGTGGAGTCGAACAGGGTGCCGTCCCAATCGAAGGCGATCAGGTCATGGCGGCGGGGTCGGGACACGGGCATGGGCGATGAATTTCTGCAGCTCCGGCGGCAAGGGCGCCTGCAGGGCGATGCGCTCGCCGCTGGCCGGGTGGTCGAACTGTAACCGCCACGCGTGCAGGAACATGCGCTTGAGACCGAGCTTCTGCAAGGACTTGTTCAGTTCGAAATCGCCGTACTTGTCGTCGCCCAGGATCGCATGGCCCTGGCTCGCCAGGTGCACGCGGATCTGGTGGGTGCGGCCGGTCTTGATGGTCACTTCGAGGAGGGAGGCTGTGGAAGCAAGCTCGCTCCTGCCCTGTCGCGCAAGCGGCAGAGGGAGCAATGCCTGGACCTTCACCAGCGTGATGGAGCGCATGCCGTCGGGGTCGTCCTTGGCCACTACCTTGACCCTGCGCTCGCCGTCGGCCTGCAGGTACTTGTGCAGCGGCAGGTCGATCACCTTGTTGCCGGCCGGCCAGGCGCCGGGCACCAGCGCCAGGTAGGTCTTGCCGGTTTCGCGTTCGCGAAACTGGTCCTGCAGCCGGGTCAGAGCCGAGCGTTTCTTGGCCACCAGCAGGATGCCGGAGGTCTCGCGGTCGAGCCGGTGCACCAGCTCCAGCATCTTGGCTTGCGGCCGCGCCTGGCGCAGCTGCTCGATCACGCCGAAGCTGACGCCGCTGCCGCCGTGCACCGCCACCCCCGCCGGCTTGTCGATCGCCAGCAGGTGGTCGTCCTCGTACACGATGGGAAACTCCCGCGGCGGCGCCGGCTTTTCCAGCTTCTCGGCGGCGGCGTCGGACACGCGCACCGGCGGCAGCCGCACCACGTCGCCCTCCTGCACCCGGGTATCGGCCGCGGCCCGGCCCTTGTTGACCCGGACTTCGCCGCTGCGGATGATCCGGTAGACGTGGGTCTTCGGCACGCCCTTGAGCACGCGAATCAGGAAATTGTCGAGGCGCTGGCCGGCGGATTCGTCCCCTACCGCCACTAATCTGACTTGCGCGCTTGCGGCGGTCGGCGCCGCCCCTATAATCTGTTTCACTAGCGTAACGCTGTAAGTGGTTGATTTGGCAGGCAGTTTAGTCGAGCCACCACCCGCCTACGCTGGAAGGTCGATGCCACTGGTATCGCAGCGCAGATTCCGGGCCAAAGCCCGCAATGGCGCGGGCGGTGCCACCAGGGTCCGGCTCTTCGGAACACTGATACGGAATAAATGTCCGCCAGCTCTTTCAACGCTGGCGGACGGATCAAAGCGAGAACAACGGTGTTGATGGTGCTCCTCATGGTTTTCCGGCGCTGGCTGTTGCCGGCGCCCGCCATGCAGGGTCCGTCCACGACCGCCGGCTCCGGCCCCGCCGCACCATTCGCGGTGCGTGGTCGCGCAAGCCTCGCCCCCATCCCTGTGCCCTGGCGACGGTTGCTGAGCTGACCGCTCGCTTTCGCTCGCCCTCCGGCAATTCCATTCGTTTCGAAGCGTCGTCCGGCATCGTTGGGACCCCATGACGGGTCCGGGATGGTTTGAACAACGTGAAGGTGACGCGATGAAGCGGATGCTGATCAATGCCACGCAGGCGGAAGAACGCCGGCTGGCCATCGTGGACGGGCAGAAACTGCTCGACTACGAAATCGAAATCGAGGGGCGCGAACAGCGCAAGGGCAACATCTACAAGGCCGTCGTCACGCGCGTCGAGCCGTCGCTCGAAGCCTGCTTCGTCGATTACGGCGAGGACCGCCACGGCTTCTTGCCGTTCAAGGAAATCTCCAAGCAATACTTCACGCAGGGCGTGTCGGTCAGCCAGGCGCGCATCAGCGATGTGATCCGCGAAGGCCAGGAACTGCTGGTCCAGGTCGAAAAGGAAGAGCGCGGCAACAAGGGCGCGGCGCTGACCACCTTTGTCTCGCTGGCCGGCCGCTATGTGGTGCTGATGCCCAACAACCCGCGTGGCGGCGGCGTGTCGCGCCGCATCGAAGGCGAGGACCGGGCCGAGCTGAAGGAAAACATGGACAAGCTGGAATACCCGGCCGGCGCCAGCATCATCGCCCGCACCGCCGGCATCGGCCGCAGCGCGCCTGAACTGCAGTGGGATTTGAACTACCTGCTCAAGCTGTGGACCGCGATCGACGGCGCCGGCAAGGGCGGCAAGGGCGCGTTCCTGATCTACCAGGAATC
>NZ_JAQGLS010000042.1 GCF_028292805.1 Ramlibacter sp.
GCGCCGCCGGCGGCGCGTCGGCCGCGGCCGGCGCCAGCTCGGTGGCGGCCGTGCCCAGTGGCACCGGGTCGCCCCGGGTGGCGATGTTTTCCTTGATCGTCACGGGCACTCCGTCGATCAGGCCGAGCGGCTCGCCGCGCAGCCAGCGCGCCTCGCTGGCGCGCGCTTGCTCCAGCACCTGGTCGGGCCGCAGCAGGTACAGCGCGTGGGCGTGCTGTTCCCAGCGTTCGACGTGGCCCAGGACGGCGCGGGCCACCTCGAGGGGCGAGACGACCCGGCGCCGGTACAGGGCTACCAGGGCCGGCGCCGGCAGTTCGTGCAGTGCGGGGCAGGCCAAGGCGATCAGGCCCAGGACATGGACGACAGGTCGTTGACGAAGATCGGCATGTCCTTCCACAGGCCGCGCACGTTCTTGTTGGCCACCGTCACCCACTGCGGCTGGTACAGGAAGGCGTGCACCGAGTCTTCGGCCAGCAGGCGCTGGATGTCGGCCTGCAGCTTGGTGCGGTCCTGCGCGCGCGCCGTCGTCTTGTACTTGGCGTACAGCTCGTTGTACTTGGGCGAGCTGTAGTTCCAGTAGTAGTCCGGCTTGGCGAAGTTGCCCAGGTCGAACGGCTCCACGTGGGAGATGATCGTCAGGTCGTAGTTCTTGTTGCCGTACACGTTCGACAGCCACTGGGCCCACTCGACGTTCTGCAGCCTGGCGGTGATGCCCACCTTGGACAGCTGCGAGGCGATCACCTCGCCGCCCTGGCGCGCGTAAGGCGGCGGCGGCAGCGTGATGGTCAGCTCCAGGTTGTTGACGCCGGCTTCCTTGAGCAGCGCGCGGGCCTTGTCCGGGTTGTAGGCGTTGATCGCCGTGGTGTCGATGTAGCCGGGCGCGCTGGGCGGGTAGTGGCTGCCGATGGCCGCGCCGTAGCCGTCGCCGGCGCCCTGGATCACGGCCTTGCGGTCGATCGCAGCCGCGATGGCGCGCCGCACGCGCACGTCGTCCAGCGGCTTTTTCTTGTTGTTCATCGCCAGGATGGTCTTGGCGCGCGAGCCGGACACCACCACCTGGAAGCGGTTGTTGCCCTGGAACTGGGTGACGCTGCGCGGCGTGACGCGCGCGAAGGCGTCGACGTCGCCGGCCATCAGCGCGGCGACCTGCGCCGCCGGATCGGCGATGAAGCGGAAGGTGGCCCGGCGCAGCTTGATGGCACCAGCGTTGCGGTAGCCGTCCCACTTGGCCAGGCTGATGGACGAGCCCTTGACCCAGTTCTCCAGCCGGTACGGGCCGGTGCCCACCGGGCGGGTGGCGTTGCTGTCGGCGCTCTTGGGCTCCACGATGATCGAGGTGGCCTGGCCCAGCATGAAGGGGAAGTCGGGGTCGATTTCCTTGGTGAGCAGCACCACGGTGTGCTCGTCCACCACCTGCGTGGACAGGTTCTGGTAGGTGCGCTTGTCCTTGTTGGTGCTCTTGTCGCCGGCTGCCCGGTCGAACGAGAACTTCACCGCTTGCGCGTTGAACGGCTCGCCGTTGTGGAACTTGACGCCGCGGCGCAGCTTGAAGGTGTAGGTGGTCAGGTCGGGCGAGACTTCCCAGCTTTCGGCCAGCAGCGGGGTGACGCTGCCGTCGGCGTTGATCTTGGTCAGCGTCTCGTAGATGTTGTACAGCGTGACCTCGGCGATCGAGGAGGCGGCGCCGCCGGTGGGGTCCAGGCCCGGGCTGGGCTCGAGCGCCATGGCCAGCACGATGGAGTCCTTGCGGCCCTGCGCGAACACGCCGGCCGGCAGGGTGGCGAGGGCGGCCAGGGTGGCGGAGTGCGTGAGCACGCCGCGGCGTTTGATCATGGTCATGGTGAAGGCTCCGGAACGACGGAAGGAAAATTTGTTGTGCGGGTCATTCTCGGGAGGATGGACCCGCTAGGCAAGAGGGAGAACCGCGTGGAGACCCAGCGCCGGCTCCGCCTCGGGCACGGCTTCCAGCAGCGTGCGGGTGTAAGGGTGCTCCGGCGCCGCGAACAGCCGCTCCGGTGGGCCCTGCTCGACGATCCGGCCCTGCCACAGCACGGCCACGTCGTCGCACAGGTGGTGCACCACGGCCAGGTCATGGCTGATCAGCATGTAGGTGATGCCGAATTCCTTTTGCAGGTCCTGCATCAGGTTCAGCACCTGCGCCTGCACCGAGACGTCCAGCGCGCTGACCGGCTCGTCGGCCACGATCAGCCGCGGGCGGGTGATGAGGGCGCGGGCGATCGCGATCCGCTGGCGCTGGCCGCCAGAAAATTCGTGCGGGTACTTGCCCAGGTCGTTGACGCGCAGGCCCACCGCGTCCAGTGCCTCTCCGGCGCGCTTGCGCTGGTCGGCGCGGCTGCTGTCGCCCTGGGCGCTGAGCGGTTCGCAGACGATGCGCTCCACCGTCTGGCGCGGATCGAGCGAGCCGTACGGGTCCTGGAACACCATCTGGAAGTCCCGCCGGGCCAGCCGCAGTTCCTCTCTGGGCAGCGTGTGCAGGTCGCGCCCGAGCATCCGCACGCTGCCCGCCGTCGGCCGGTCCAGCGCCATCACCAGCCGGGCCAGGGTCGACTTGCCGGAGCCCGATTCACCGACGATGCCCAGGCTGCGGCCGCTGTGGATGGTGAAGCTCACGCCGTTGAGGGCGTGCACTTTCGCCGGTGCCCCGAACAGCGTCTCGCGCGGCATCGTGTACTCGCGCACCAGGTTCTCGACCTGCAGCAAAGGTTCGGTCATGGCTGGAGTTCCTCCCCGCCCCGCTGGGGGAGGGCCGGGGTGGGGGCGAGCAGCGCTTCCTTTTCCGCCGCCACCAGGTCCAGCCGAATGCACCTTGCATGGTGTCCCGGCGCCACCTCGTACGCCGGCGGCAGCTGCAGGTTGCATTGCGGAATCGTGAACCGGCAGCGCCCGGCGAACGGGCATCCCGGCGGCAGGTCGACCAGCTCGGGCACCGTGCCCGGAATGGTCGCCAGCCGGCGGCCCTTGGCCGAACGCAGCCCCGGCCGCGCGGCGAACAGCCCCAGCGTGTAGGGGTGCGTGCGGTTGGCGAACACCGACGTGGTCGGCCCGCTCTCGACGACGCTGCCGCCGTACATCACCATCATGCGTTGCACGTTCTGCGCGATCACGCCCAGGTCGTGCGAGATCAGCATCAGCGCCATGCCGCGCTCGGCCACCAGGTCGCGGATCAGGTCCAGGATCTGGCGCTGGATGGTCACGTCCAGCGCGGTGGTCGGCTCGTCGGCGATCAGCAGGTCGGGCCCGCAGGCCAGCGCCATGGCGATGGTGATGCGCTGGCGCTGGCCGCCCGAGAACTGGTGCGGATAGGCATCGATGCGGCGCGCCGCATCGGGGATGCCGACCCGGTCGAGCAGGGCGACCGCTTGCGTCAGCGCCTGCGCCTTGCCCATGCCGCGGTGCAGCCGCAGCGGCTCCGCCACCTGCCGGCCGATGGTGTGCACCGGGTTCAGCGCCGTCATCGGCTCCTGGAAGATCATGCCGATGCGGTCGCCGCGCAGCTTGCACAGCTCGCGCTCGGCCAGCCCCACCAGTTCCTGGCCGTCCAAGCGGATGCTGCCGGTGACGCGGGCGTTCTCGGGCAGCAGGCCCATCAGCGCCATCACGGTGATCGACTTGCCGCAACCCGATTCGCCCACCAGGCCGAGCGAGGCGCCGCGCTCCAGGGTGAAGCTCACGTTGCGCACCGCATAAGCGGGCCCGCGATGGGTTTGCAGTTCGACCGAGAGGTCTTGGACTTCGAGCAGGGCCATGGGTTGGATCAACGTTTGCGCGCCAGGCGCGGATCGAACAGGTCGCGCAAACCGTCGCCCAGCAGGTTCAGGCCCATCACCGCGAAGGCGATCGCCACCCCGGGATACACCGCCAGCATCGGCGCCTGGAACAGCAGGGACTGCGCCTCGCTCAGCATCCGGCCCCAGGACGGCTGCGGCGGCTGCGTGCCCAGACCCAGGTAGGACAGCGCGGCTTCGGCCAGGATGGCGATGGCAAAGCGGATGGTGGCCTGCACGATCAGCACCGAGGCGATGTTGGGCAGCACGTGTTCCACCGTGATGGCGAAGCCGCCCTTGCCGCAGGCGCGGGCGGCCAGCACGAACTCGCGCGACCAGATCGCGTTGGCCGAGGCCCGCGTGATGCGGGCGAAGGTGGGGATGTTGTAGATGCCGATGGCCACGATCGCGTTGACCATGCCGGGGCCGAACACCGCCGTCAGCATGATCGCCGACAGGATCGCCGGGAAGGCGAAGCCGAAGTCGGACAGCCGCATGATCGTTTCTTCCACCCAGCCGCGCCGGGCCGAGGCCAGCAGCCCCAGCGCGGTGCCGATCAGCAGGCCGATGCTGACCGCTATCAGGCCGACGGCGATCGATGCGCGCGCGCCAACCAGCAGCAGCGAGACGATGTCGCGCCCGAACGGGTCGGTACCCAGCCAGAACCTGGCGTCCGGCGCCTGCAGCTTGAGCGCCATGTCGATGTCGAGCGGGTCGTGCGGCGTCCACACGTACGACAGGCTGGCGGCCAGCACCAGCAGCAGGCTGAGCACGGCGCCGATGACGAAGCTCGGGTTGCGCCTGGCGCGGCGCCAGAAGCCGGGTGCGTTCAGCGGGGCCGCCGGTGGCGCGAGCACAGCGCTCATCCTGCGCTCTTGGCGCTCGGCCACCGAGGAGCCGGCTTTGCCGGGCCGCTGGTGGCGTCCCATCGAGGGGGCGGCGGCCGCAGGCCGCTTCGGGGGGGAGTCATATGTCGGAGGCTTTCACGCGCGGGTCGATCAGCGCGTACAGCACGTCGACCACGAAATTGACGATCACCACCATTGCCGCCAGCAGCATCACGCAGTTGCGCACCACGATCAGGTCGCGGTTGGAGATCGACTGGAAGATCAGCCGGCCCAGGCCGGGCAGGTAGAAGACGCTCTCGACGACGATGGTGCCCGCCAGCAGTTCGGCGAACTGCAGCCCCATCACCGTGATGACCGGAATCAGTGCATTGCGCAGGACGTGGCCCCACAGCGTCCGCCGCTGCGAAGCGCCCTTGGCGCGAGCGGTGCGCACGAAATCCTCCCGCAGCACGTCCAGCACGGCGGAGCGCGTGATCCGGGCCAGGATCGCGGATTGCACGAAGGCCAGGGAGATGGCCGGCAGCAGCAACGCCTTCATGCCTTGCAGCACACCTTCGCCCCAGCCTTCGAAGCCGCCCGCCGAGAACCATCCGAGCTTCACGGAGAACAGCAGGATGAGAAGGATCGCGAACCAGAAGTTCGGGATGGCGATGCCGACCTGGGTCACCGCCATCAGGCCAACGTCTCCGGCCTTGTTGTGCCGCGCTGCCGCGTAGACGCCGGCCACGAGGGCCAGCACCGTGGTGATCGCCATCGCCATCAGGGCCAGCGGCACCGTGAGGGCGAGCCTTTCGAGCACCAGCTCGTTCACAGGGCTGCTGTAGGCGTAGCTCAGGCCGAGGTCGCCGGTGAGCATGCCGCTC
>NZ_JAQGLS010000050.1 GCF_028292805.1 Ramlibacter sp.
CCTGAAGGTGGCGGCGCACCGGTTCCGGCTGCGGCGCAGCGAGTTCAGCGGGGCGCTGGCCGCGCCAGTCGTTGCGCGAGCCAGTCGATCAGCAGCCTGACCCGACCCCCGGGCTGCGGTGCCCAGGCCTTGCTGACCTGCGACGGCACTTCGTGGCCGACGACGGCGGGCAGGCCCCGCGCCAGGGCCAGCAGCGGCTCCAGGTTCACCCCGTGCCGTAGCCCATCGCCTGCAGCATGTGGATGGCGTCTTCGCTGGCCACCTTGCCGCTGGCACCCGGGGTAAGGGCAGCCGCCCAGGCCGCCCAGCGAGCCGTCGAAGCGACCGTGCCGCTTTGCACCGCCGCCGGCACGTTGGCCAGGCCCATGCCTCGCGTGTTGTGGAAGTGCGGCGTGAGTTGCACGCTGTCCGGTGGGCGTTGCTGCAGCGTGTCGCACACGCACATCGCCTTGACCTGGGCTGGATGCACCATTCGGGTGGTGTCGCACACCGTGATACCGCGCACGCCCGGTCCGACGAAGCGCTCCTGGGCCACTTCAACGCCGGCTTGGTGGTCCAGGACTTCACCGCCTCGCTGCCGGCGGTGGCCACACCCGAGTTCCGCCACACGCCCGGGGTGCGCCGCGAGAACGCCTGCGCCACCGGCTCGGCGGCGGCCTGGGCCGCGCTCGACGCCATGGGGTCGGGCCGCATGAAGCGCATGCTGGTGATCGGCATGGAGCGCATGAACGGCGTGCGCAGTAGGAGGCATGGGCCTGGCGCCGCACGGGCAGGGTGCGCGCGTGATCCTGGACGGCGTCACGCGCGCGGCCTGCCGTACATCACCGGGCGCGAGTCGGCATGTAGATCTCGGGCGGCTCCAGCGTCTATCCGCGCGAGGTGGCGGAAGTGCTGCTGACGCACCTCGCCGTGGCGGAAGTGGCGGTGCTGGGCGTGCCGGACCGCAAGCGGGGCGAGGTCGGCGTGGCGGTGGTGGTCAGCAGCTGCGCGACGTCATGCCGGAGCCGGCCCGATAATCCAGCCCATGCCCTTCGTCGTCACCCAAGCCTGCATCCAGTGCAAGTACACGGATTGCGTGGCCGTGTGCCCGATGGATTGCTTCGTCGAAGGCCCGAACTTCCTGGTGATCGACCCGGACCAGTGCATCGATTGCTCCGTCTGCGTTCCGGAGTGCCCGGTCGGGGCGATCGTGAATGCGAATGAAGTGTCGCCCGAGCAGGCCGTCTTCGTGGAACTGAACGCCAGCCTGTCCCGTGCGCCGGGCTGGAAACCGATCAGGCGAACCAAAGCCCCGCTGCCCGACCATGAGGCCTGGGCGACAGCGACGGACAAGCTGGCCCAGCTCAAGCGCAGCTGGTAGCGGGCTGCCGCACATGACGCGTCTGCGCGCCTCGGTGCAACGCCTCGCGCATGCCGCCGCCCTGGTTCTTGCGCTGCTCGCCTGCGCTGCGACGCAATCCAGCGCGGCCGCGCCCGTCGTCGTCGCCTCCAAGCCCTGCACCGAAAGCCACATCCTCGCCGAGCTGGTGCGCGAGGTGCTGGTCGCCAGCGGCACCCCGGCCATCCACCCACGCGGCTGAAGCTGCGCGTGCTGCGCGACGACCGCAGCTTCTTTCCGCGCTACGACGCCGTGCTGGTGATGCGCAGTTCGCTGGACGACCGCGCGCTGGTCGTCGCGCTGGCCGGCCGCATCGACGACGAGGCGATGCGCGGCATGAACGCGCAGGTGGAAATCGAAGGCCGCACCTTGGCCGACGTGGCGCGCGCCTTCCTCGCCCGCGGCACGACCGCGGCAGCGGCAGCGCCCGCGGCGCCGCTGTCACGCTGGGCCAAGTTCATCGACCGCCTCGCGCCCGATCTCGGCCGGCTGTTGCGCGAGCACCTGGCGCTGGTGTTCGGCTCGATGGGGCCGGCCGTGGCCATCGGCTTGCCACTGGCGTGCTGGCGCATCGGCGGCCGTCACCGTCGCCACCGTCGTCGGGGCCGGCGGCCTGGGCCAGGGCATCGTCGCCGGCCTGACCGTCAACCACACCGCCTACATGATGGCCGGCGCCATCCCCGCGGCGCTGCTGGCGCTGGTGGTGCAGTGGACGTTCGACCTGCGGGGGCGGATCGTGTCCCCGCGCCGGTCCGGTTCTGCCTAAGATGCAGGTGGGCAACCTGCCCGGACCTGGAGCCACCATGACCCTCGAAGAGTACAACGAAGCCGTCAAGCAGATCATTGCCGAGCAGCAGCAGCTGGGGCAATCCACCGCGCAGCTGGCGATGTCCGGCCAGGCGAACCCGACCAGTCCCCAGTTCACCCAGATCATGACCGGCCAGTGGGCCCTGATGCAGAAGATGGCCAAGCTCAACACCGACCTGATGATGGGGATCATGGCGCCGAAGAAGTGATGGCCTGATTCGGCCGCTCTTGCCGACGGCACCCGACACGGCGTCCCACCCGCTGCGGCTATGCTGTGCGGACACAGCCAACCCGATTCCATGAGCACACACACCCGCCTGCCCGGCACCCCCGACCCGATGCTTCACTTCAACGGGGACGGCGTTCGCCTTGCCGCCGACGCCTGGGGTCCAGTCGACGGGCCGCTGGTGCTGTTGCAACATGGCGGCGGCCAGACCCGGCATGCGTGGAAAGGCGCGGGCGAGACGCTCGGCGCCGCCGGCTATCGCGCGTTGGCGTTCGATGCGCGCGGCCACGGCGACAGCGAGTGGGCGCCCGACGGCGTGTACGGGCAAGACGCGATGGTGCGCGACCTCGAATGCGTGGTGGCGGCGCTTGGCGGCCGGCGGCCGGTGCTGGTGGGCGCCTCCATGGGCGGCGGCACCAGCCTGGTGGCCGTCGGCGAAAAGCATGTGGATGCGACGGCGCTGGTGCTGGTGGACATCGCGCCCAACATCGAGGCCGCGGGCGTCAAGAACATCGAGGCCTTCATGAACCAGCGCCCCGAAGGTTTCGATTCGCTGGAGCAGGTGGCGCAGGCGATCGCGGCCTACCAGCCGCACCGCGCGCGACCGCGCAACTTCGATGGCCTGGCCAAGAACGTGCGGCTGGGCGGCGACGGCAAGTACCACTGGCACTGGGACCCGCGCTTTCGCACCGGGACGCGCAACCTGGAGCAGCGCACGCAGCGGCTGGAGGCCTGCGCCGCCAACCTGGACGTGCCCACGCTGCTGGTGCGCGGCGGCCTGTCGGACCTGCTCAGCGAGGAGGGCGCGCAAGCCTTCCTCAAGCTGTGCCCGCGCGCGGAATACGTCAGCGTGACCGGCGCCGCCCACATGGTGGCGGGCGACCGCAACGACATCTTTGCCACCTCGGTGGTGGAGTTTCTGGGACGGGTGGTGCCGGTGGCCGGAGAGCCGCTGCAGGCGCCGCACCACACCCACCCGGTCGGGCGCGACGGCGGGGGCTTGCTCGACGTGCCTTGAGGCCCGCGCCCGCTACCAGAGGGCCGAGTCGCGCAAGCCCTCCGCCTGCTCCCGTTGCCGGCGGCTCTGGCGCCGGCGCCAGGCGGTGAACAGCAGCCAGGCGAGGGCGACGAGGGCGACGACGACCAGCCACTGGTCGAGGAGTCGCGCGAACAGGCCGGGCGCGGCCAGCCACAGCAAGGCGGAAGCCAGGAACGGGGCGAGGAGGACTACGTAAGGGGACAAGTGGATTTCAGGCTGAGCAAGGAAGCCCCATTTTCCACGCAGCGGGGGGCCGGCCGCTCATCGGGATCCGCCAGCGTCGGAACGGTGCAACGTTGGGAGGCGCCAACGAAGCAGAAGGTACTCGCGACTCGGTCTCCCGCGGGCCCACGCAGGATCCGGACCAGCTCATCTCGCTGGTGGTTCGCCGGCCCGTGCGCCTGCAGCTGACTGGCGATGCGCGGCGCGCGGCCGTGGAAGGGCGAAACGAGGGCGTGATCCCCAAGCGAAGTGATGCCGCCCATCTTCGAGCCGTTCCGCTCCGGCCGGCACCATGGGCAGCGCGGTGAAGGACTGGGGGCGGGGCTTGTTCATCGCCAAGGCGATCGCCGTGGCCCATCGCGGCGGCATCGAGGTCGACTCCGCGCACGGCCAGGCGACATTCAAGCTGGTGTTGCCGCGGCAGGCGGTCCAAGCGAAAGTGGCTGCCTGAGTCGCGGCCGCAACGGCAACACTGTTGGAGGAACGAAATGACCAGCAAGAACACGATCTGCCTCTGGTACCAAGGCACCGCCCTGGATGCGGCGCGGTTCTACGCGGCGACTTTTCCCGACAGCGCCGTGGGTGCCATCCTGCGCGCGCCAAGCGACTATCCGGCCGGCAAGCAAGGCGACGTGCTGACCGTCGAGTTCACGGTCCTGGGCATTCCTTGCATCGGCCTGAACGGCGGCCCGGCCTTCCAGCACAGCGAGGCCTTCTCGTTCCAGGTGGCGACCGACGACCAGGCCGAAACCGATCGCCTGTGGAACGCGATCGTCGGCAACGGCGGCCAGGAAAGCGAGTGCGGCTGGTGCAAGGACAAGTGGGGCCTGTCGTGGCAGATCACGCCACGGGCGCTCATGGATGCGGTCCATGGCCCGGATCGCGCGGCCGCCAAGCGTGTCTTCGAAGCGATGATGACGATGGGAAAGATCGACATCGCCGCGATCGAGAAGGCCAGGCGCGGCTGAAGGCCGCCGCACGCCCGGACTTTCAACTTGTCGCATTTGCCGGACCCGTTCCAGCCGGGGCGGCCCGCGAGCGGCCTACACTGGCGGGTTCCCAGCTTACACTTTAGACCAATGAACAAGACCGAACTCGTGCAGTCCCTGGCCTCCGCCACCGAACAGTCCCAAGCGGCCGCCGCCAGGAGCATGGAAGCCTTCATCAAGATCGTCTCGGAGGAACTCGCGCAGGGCGGCGAGGTGGTGATTCCGGGCTTCGGCAGCTTCAAGCGGGCCGAGCGCGCCGAGCGCCAGGGCCGCAATCCGCAGACTGGCGAGGCCATGACCATCGGCGCATCCACCAGCGTGAAATTCGTCCCCGGCGCGGCCTTGAAGAGCGCCATGAACGCCAAGGGCTGACCAGCCGGGCAAACTGCGCCGCGCCCATCGCGGCGCGCTGATGTGGGGGCTTTGGTGGGCCCTGGTGGGCACACGATGTCGACAGCTTCCCACCCTTCGACCTGGATTGCGCCTCAACCGGCGGATCGCCGCGCCCTCTGCGCATCACGCAGCATGAACAGGTAGAGCCCTTCCACCTTCTCGCGCGCCCAGGGCGTCTTGCGCAGGAACTTCAGGCTGGACTGGACGCTGGGGTCGTGCGTGAAGCAGCGCACCGGGATGCGCTCGGCCAGCCCGTCCCAACCGTACTGCGCTTCCAGGGCCGTCACGATGGCTTCCAGCGTCATGCCGTGCAGGCGGTTGCGCGGCTGGGCGGGTGGGGATGGGTCTTCCTGCATGGCGCCATTTTGCCTCGCCGATGGCAGATACTGCGGGAGCCAACCTCAAGGAGCCGCGATGTCCGATCACGTGTACAAGACCCTCGAGCTCACCGGCTCTTCCACCACCGGCATCGAGGATGCCGTCGGCACGGCCATCGCCAAGGCGAGCGAGACGGTGCGCAACATGCAGTGGTTCGAAGTGGTTCAAACGCGCGGCCACATCGAGGACGGCAAGGTGGCCCACTGGCAGGTCACCATCAAGGTCGGCTTCACTCTCGAATAGGGCGTCAGCCGGCCTGCATCCGCAGCCGCCGCGCGGCCTCCTCGGTGCGCGCGTCGTCCATCTCCCGCAGCACGCCGGTCAGGTCCACCGCGCCTTGGGCGCGCGCGAAGCGGCCGGTCAGCGGCGTCTCGGGCGACAGCAGGCCGCGCTGAAACAGGTCCCAGATCTCCAGTCCGTAGTCGGTTTGCAACAGCTCGGGCGCTAGCGCGCCGAAGAAGTTGCGCAGGTTGTCCACATCGCGCAGCAGCATCCGCTGCGCATGGTTGTTGCCGGCCGCGTCCACCGCCTGCGGCAGGTCGATGATCACCGGCCCTGCGTCCCCCAGCAGGACGTTGAACTCGGACAGGTCACCGTGGATGACGCCGGCGCACAGCATGCGCACGACCTCGCCGAGCAGGAATGCGTGGTGGGCGCGTGCTTCGTCCGCCGTCAGCGCGACGTCGTTGATGCGGGGGGCGGCGTCGCCGTGCGCGTCGGTCACCAGTTCCATCAGCAGCACGCCGTCGTGGAAGTTGTACGGCGTGGGCACGCGCACGCCGGCGGCGGCCAGGCGGTACAGCGTGTCGACCTCGGCGCTTTGCCAGGCTGCTTCCTGCGCCTGCCGCCCGAACTTCGTGCCCTTGGCCATGGCGCGGGCCTGCCGGGTGTTCTTGACCCTGCGGTTCTCGGTGTAGTCGACGGCCTGCCGGAAGCTGCGGTGCGTGGCCTCCTTGTAGACCTTGGCGCAACGCGTGTCGTCGCCGCAGCGCACCACGTAGGCCAGGGCTTCCTTGCCGCTCATGAGCTGGCGCACGACGCTGTCGATGAGGCCTTCATCCACGAGGGTCTGCAGGCGGGACGGAGTTTTCATGCGCCCATTGTCGCCGCCGCCCGAAAGCCGCTTTTTTTTCGGTCCACCCCGCGTCACGGTGCGCCGCAGCGCTGGCGGTCCGGCATCACCAGGC
>NZ_JAQGLS010000052.1 GCF_028292805.1 Ramlibacter sp.
GATCGCCCAGGCCCACACGGGCAGTGCCGGCAGCGCCGAGCCTTCGACCACGGGCGCGGCCTTGGGCAGGCGGCGTCGGCGCAGCAGCAGCCAGGCCAGACGCGCGGCCATGGCCAGCAACAGGCCGGTGCCCAGCAGGCGCACCGCGGGCGCCGACGCCGGCGCCGCTTGCGCCAGCAAGGCCGCCAGGGTGGCGATCACGACCAGGTTGACGACCAGGTTGGCGCCATACATGCCGACGAAATCGCGCTCGTGCTGCAGGCGGGTGGATCCGAGGGCCGCCAGCATCGCCAGCGGCAGTGCGGTGGCGCTCCACAGCAGCGCCGTTCCGGCGTCGGGAACCAGTTCGTTCGGCAGGCCCGGCAGCAGCCAGCGCAGCACCAGCGGATGCCACAGCGCCAGCAGCGTCGCCAGCAGGCAGCCGGCCAGGACCAGGCCGTGGCTGACGCGACTCTGGCTGGCCGCCACCTGCCCGGCCCCTTGCCGGGCCCAGGCCGGCAGCAACACGTAAGCCAGGCCGCCGCTGGCCAGCACCCCGGTGATCCAGTCGGGCAGGGTCAGCATCAGCACCGCGACGTCGCCGAGACCGGTGGCGCCGAAGGCGGCGGCCTGGGCCGATTCGCGCAGCAGGCCCAGCAGGCGGCTTGCCAGCAACAACACGAGGGAGACGGCGCCGGCCCGGAAGAACATGGCCGGCATTATCAAGGCCGGGGTGGGCATGGGCCGGGAAACTTAGAATGGGCGGTTTCGCCCAACCGACGCTGACCGCGTCCGGCCCCGATGTCCGAACCGCAAACCACCCCGCCCGTCGACGAGAACCAGCTGATCGCGGAGCGCCGCGACAAGCTCAAGACCATCCGCGAGGCGCAACGCCAGGGGGCAGGCCCGGCCTTCCCGAACGACTTCAAGCCGGCCGACCATGCCCAGGCGCTGCACGAGGCGCACGACGGCAATACGGCCGAACAGCTCGAAGCCGAGGGCGGCACCGCCAGCGTGGCCGGCCGCATGATGCTCAAGCGCGTCATGGGCAAGGCCAGCTTCGCCACCGTGCAGGACCAAAGCGGCCGCATCCAGATCTACGTCACCCGCGACGCGCTCGGCGAGGAGGCCTACGCCTCCTTCAAGCACTGGGACCTGGGCGACATCGTCGGCGCCGAAGGCAAGCTGTTCAAGACCCGGACCGGCGAGCTGTCGCTGCACGTCAGCTCCGTGCGCCTGCTCACCAAGAGCCTGCGGCCGATGCCGGACAAGTTCCACGGCATCGCCGACCAGGAAGTGAAGTACCGCCAGCGCTACGTCGACCTGATGACCGACGAAGAGGCGCGCAAGCGCTTCGTGGCGCGCAGCAAGACGATTTCCGGCATCCGCGACTTCATGGTGCAGGCCGACTTCCTGGAAGTCGAGACGCCGATGCTGCACCCGATCCCGGGCGGCGCCAACGCCAAGCCGTTCGTCACGCACCACAACGCGCTGGATCAGGAGATGTACCTGCGCATCGCACCCGAGCTGTATCTGAAGCGGCTGATCGTCGGGGGTTTCGAGCGCGTGTTCGAGATCAATCGCAGCTATCGCAACGAAGGCATCTCGGTGCGGCACAACCCCGAGTTCACGATGATGGAGTTCTACGCGGCGTACTGGAACTACCGCGACCTGATGGACTTCACCGAAGCGCTGCTGCGCGACGCCGCCCGGCGCGCCGTCGGCACGCTGCAGCTGGAATACGGCGGCAGGCCGGTGGACCTGGCGGCGCCGTTCGAGCGGCTCACCATCCGCGAGGCCATCCAGCGCCACACCGAAGCCGGCGACAACGTCGACGACCGCGACTGGCTGATCGCCGGCTTGCGCAAGCTGGGCCTGTCGGAAGAAAAGAACCGCCTGTCCGGCCGCTCGCTGGCCTCGCTGCAGGTGCTGTACTTCGAGGAGACGGTCGAGGAAAAGCTGTGGCAGCCGACCTTCATCATGGAACACCCGACCGAGATCTCGCCGCTGGCGCGCGCCAACGACGAGCGCCCGGAAGTGACCGAACGCTTCGAGCTGTACATCACCGGACGCGAGATGGCCAACGGCTTTTCCGAGCTGAACGACGCGGAAGACCAGGCGGCGCGCTTTTCGGCCCAGGTCAACGCCAAGGAAGCCGGCGACGACGAAGCCATGTTCTACGACCACGACTTCGTGCGGGCGCTGGAATACGGGATGCCGCCGGCCGGCGGCTGCGGCGTCGGCATCGACCGGCTGATGATGCTGCTGACGAACAGTTCCAGCATCCGGGACGTGATCCTGTTTCCGGCGTTGCGGCGGGAAGCATAGGCGCCGGCGGAGGCGGTCCTGCTACGCCTCTGCGCGTCGCGGCAGGCGGTTGATCGACGGCAGCCTGGACCCCGGTCAAGCACGGGGATGACAAGGCACAACCACCCTGTCCTGCAAACCCGCGTGCGGGTGGGCTGCGGCGCGCAATCAGACAGGAGCGCCTGCGCTGTCCGGGCTCGCGGCCCAGCGGGGCTACGAGAACGAAGTGAATCGAACCCCGCGTACGTCCTCATGCTCGCGCAGGGTGCTTGCGCTGCGTGTTTGCTGCGCGCAGCAAACACGCAGCGAGTTCCGCCAGCGGGGGGCCGCGAGCCCGGACAGCGCAGGTTTGCCGCCGCCTTGGCGCCGGAGGCCCTGTCACGCGCCGCAGCCCACCGCACGCGGGTTTGCCGCCTGATCCCCGCCTTCGGGGGACGACGAAGGTTAAGGCAGCAGCTGCAGCGCCCGCATGTATTTCGGCTCGATCATCAGCGCGTCCCACGACGGCGGCGGGCTCATCGGCAGCAGCGCCAGCCGGCGGTGTTCGCTGATCTCGTTGGCGCGCCACCGCTTGGCCGCCAGCGCTTGTTCCATCCCATCGATCAGCTCGTCGACCGCGGCGCCGCCCTCGCTGTTGACCGACTCGTTGCACAGCAGCACCATGTCGCAGCCGGCATTGAGCGCGGCCACCGCGGCCTGCGTGTAGCTCACTTCGCGGCCTTCGATCTTGCGGGCGCCGGCCATGCTCAGGTCGTCGCTGAAGATCGCGCCCTGGAAGCCGAGGCGGTCGCGCAGGATGGCGTTCAGCCAGCGCGGAGAGAAGCCGGCCGGCAGGCTGTCGACCTTGGGATAGATCACGTGCGCCGGCATCACGCTGGTCAGCACCGTGGACAGCCACTGGTATGGCATGGCATCGTCGGCCAGGATCGCCTTCAGGCTGCGCTTGTCGACCGGGATCTCCAGGTGCGAGTCGGCCTTGACGAAGCCGTGGCCGGGAAAGTGCTTGCCGCAGTTGGCCATGCCGGCCTGCAGCAGGCCCAGCATCAGGCTGCGCGCCAGCACGGACACGATGCGCGGGTCGCGCTGGAAGGCGCGGTCGCCGATCACCTCACTGTCGCCGTAGTCCAGGTCGAGCACCGGAGTGAAGCTGAAGTCGACGCCACAAGCGCGCAGCTCCGCGCCCAGCACGTAGCCGGCGGCGGTGGCGGCGTCCATCGCCAGCATGGCGGAGGCGCCCTCGGGCTGCGGGCCCGTCTTCATCCACAGCTCGCCGAAGGCGCGCATGGGCGGCAGGTGGGTGAAGCCGTCGCTGCGAAAGCGCTGCACCCGCCCGCCCTCGTGGTCCACCGCGATCAGCAGGTCCGGGCGGACGGACTTGATCTCGCTGCACAGGGCGGCCAGCTGCTCGCGGCTGTCCCAGTTGCGGCCGAACAGGATCATGCCGCCGACCAGCGGGTGGGCCAGGCGGCGGCGGTCCGCGTCACTCAGGACGTGGCCGGCGATGTCGATGACCAGGGGGGCTTGTTCACTCATGATGTTCTTCTTTCTTCTCCACGACCACGAAGCTGGCCGCGTAATCCGTTTCGTCGGTGACGCTCACATGGGCCGATAGGCCCTTGGCGTCGAACCACTGCTTGAGCACCCCATGCAGCACGATCACCGGCTGCCCGCTGGCCAGCTTGCCCACTTCGCACAGCCGCCAGGTCATGGGCATGCGCATGCCCATGCCGATGGCCTTGCTGAAGGCTTCCTTGGCGGAAAACCGGGTGGCCAGGTAGCGCACGCCACGCTCGGGCCAGCGGGCGCTGCGCGCCTTCCAGGTGGCCAGTTCCGCGTCGCTCAGGATCTTGCGCGCGAAGCGCTCGCCGTGGCGGTCCAGCGAAGCCTGGATCCTGCGCACGTCGCAGATGTCGGTGCCGATGCCGTAGATCACGGCGCGGACTGTGCGTGGCCGCGCGCGATGGCCGCCAGGTACTGGCGCACCGTCTCGGCGTAGCCCAGTTCCAGCGCGTCGGCGATCAAGGCATGGCCGATGGACACCTCCTGCACCGCAGGGGCAGCGCGCAGGAAGTCGGCCAGGTTGGCGCGGTTCAGGTCGTGGCCGGCATTGACGCCCAGCCCTGCCGCCCGCGCCGCCTGCGCCGCCTCGGCGAACTGGCGCAGCACCCCCTTTTGCGTGCCGCTGCCCCAGGCGGCGGCATACGGCTCGGTGTAGAGCTCGACGCGGTCGGCGCCGACGGCGCGCGCCAGCGGCATGGCCGCCGCGTCCGCATCCATGAACAGGCTCACGCGCACGCCGAGCGACTTCGCCTCCGCGATCAGCGGGCGCACCCGCTCGGCGTCCGCAGCCAGGTTCCAGCCGTGGTCGCTGGTGAACTGGCCTTCGCTGTCCGGCACGAAGGTGCACTGCTGCGGGCGCAGCTCGCGCACGAAGTCCATCAGGTTGTGAAAGGGGTTGCCTTCGATGTTGAACTCCGCCGCCGGCCAGTCTTTCTTGAGCAAGGCATGCAGCGCATAGACGTCGTCGGCGCGGATGTGGCGCGCATCGGGGCGCGGGTGCACGGTGATGCCGTGGGCGCCCGCTTGCAGGCACAGCGTGGCGGCACGGGTGACGCTGGGGATGCCCAGGTGGCGCGTATTGCGCACCAGGGCCACCTTGTTCAGGTTGACGGACAGCGCGGTGGCGTAGTTGCTCATAGGGCTTGCAGGTCCAGCATCAGTTGCCGCGTGCGCAGTGTGGACACGCCGCAATGGTAGTGCAGCAGCGCGCGCAATTGCGGCTTCAGTTCGATGGCGGCGGCCGCCTCGCGCAAGGTGTCGGCAAACGGCGCCGTGCTGTCCAGGGCGGCCTGCAGCGCCAGCCACTGGCTGCCGGCCAGGCTGCCGCGCTCGTCGTCCTCGAAGGCCTCGACCAACCCGCCCTCGGCCCGCAGGCTGTAGCGCTGCCCCGGCTTCAGTGCGGCCAGGGTGCCGGTCTGCAGGTCCAGCACCGGCAACAGGCCGATCTCGCGCAGCAGCAGCAGCTCGAAGGCGCGCAGCGCCGGCTGCAGGGTGTGGATATCGTCGCTGGCCAGCACCCGCGCGGTGTTGGCGTAGGCGTCGAACAGCACCGGGTGCGGGTCGTCGCGGGCCAGCAGGCGCAGCAGCAACTCGTTCAGGTAGTACCCGGACAGCAGCGGATCGCCGGTCGGCATGACGTGCCCGCCCAGCCACTCGGCCGACTTCAGGGTGCGGATCTCGGCGTCGCCGCCAAAGGCCACATGCAGCGGTTGCAGCGGCAGCAGCACGGGGCGGAAATTGGAGCTGGGCTTCTTGGCGCCCTTGGCCACCAGCGCGATGCGGCCGTAGTGGCGGGTGAAGACTTCCAGGATCAGGCTCGACTCACTCCAGTCGTAGCGGTGCAGGACGAACGCGGGCTCGTCGGCGATGCGTTTCATCGCGCCGCGCTCATGGCTGCACGGCCACCATCGAGGCGCTGCGAGGCCGCATGTCCATGCTCGCCATTTCGCCAAAGCGATCGCCCTTGGCGATGCGACTCAAGAGGTATTGATGGCCGCGCCAGCTCTTGACCACCGCGCCGGTGCCCGCCTCCAGCACGAACATGGACTGGGCGGGCTCGTCCTGGCGAAAGAAGAACGCGTCGGCCGCCACCGTCACCGTCGACGCCGGTTCCGGCAGGAAGGCCAGCGCGTCCCCGCGCAAGCCCCCGAACACGGGCATGGCCTGGAGCAGCTCGATCCGGGCAGTCATGCCGTGGCAACCCGCGCGCGGCCGGCCTCGCCCCTGGCTTCATTCGTAGCCGAAGCTGCGCACCCGGGCCTCGTCGTCGGCCCAGCCCGAGCGCACCTTGACGAAGATCTGCAGGAACACCTTGCAGTCCATCAGCCGCTCGAGCTCGGTGCGCGCTTCGGTGCCGATGCGCTTCAACTTCTCGCCGCCCTCGCCGATGATCATCGCCTTGTGGCTGTCGCGCTCCACCACGATGGTGGCGGCGATCTTGACCATCCGCTTGAACTTGGGGCTGGGCTCCTCTTCCCACTTCTCGATCGCCACCGCGGAGGTGTAGGGCAACTCGTCGCCGGTCAGGCGGAACAGCTTTTCGCGCACCATCTCGCTGGCCAGGAACTTCTCGCTGCGGTCGGTGAGTTCGTCCTCGCCGTACCACCAGGGTTGCTCGGGCAGGAACTTTTCGCAGACGCCAAGCAGGCGCTGGACGTCCTTGGCGTTCTTGGCCGACATCGGCACGAACTCGGTGAAGGCGTGGCGCTGCTGCATGTCGCGCA
>NZ_JAQGLS010000053.1 GCF_028292805.1 Ramlibacter sp.
GGGCTGGGCCCCGACCGCATCGGCGGCGACGTCGAAATCCAGGACCGAGGTGGCGTCCACGACGTGGCTGGGATAGTAGGCACGGTCGCCCAGGTGGCGGCCCCCGCGCACCATCGCCAGGTTGACGCAGGCCCGGCCCCCCTGCACCTGCACCGCCAGGATGTCGACGTCCTTGTCGGAAGCGGTCTCCACCGACTGCTGGTGCAGCACCTTGGACAGCGCGCCGACCTGGTTGCGCAGCTCGGCGGCCTGCTCGAACTCCAGCCTGCCGGCGTGCTCCATCATGCGTTGCTCCAGCGCCTGCAGCACGGTCTGGGCATCGCCGCGCAGGAACGCCTCGGCATTGAGCACGTCGTGCTGGTAATCGTGCGCGCTCACCAGGTTCACGCAGGGGCCGGAGCAGCGCTTGATCTGGTACAGCAGGCAAGGCCGGGTGCGGTTGGCGAACACCGTGTCCTCGCAGGTGCGCAGCCGGAACACCTTCTGCAGCAGCTGGATCGACTCCTTGACCGCCCAGGCGCTGGGGTAAGGGCCGAAGTAGCGGTGCTTGCGGTCGACCGAGCCACGGTAGTAGGCCACCCGCGGGAACACGGCGGCCGACGGGGTGCCGCTGCCATTGCCGGCGAAGCCCAGCTTGTCGGGCGAGCCGGTGATCTTCAGGTAGGGATAGCTCTTGTCGTCGCGAAACAGGATGTTGTAGCGCGGCGCCAGCGTCTTGATGAGGTTGTTCTCCAGCAGCAGCGCCTCGGCCTCGGAGCGCACCACCGTTGTATCCAGCCGCACGATCTTGGTGATCATGTGGCCGATGCGGGTGCCGCCGTGGTTCTTCTGGAAGTAGTTGGCGACGCGCTTTTTCAGGTTGCGCGCCTTGCCCACGTACAGCACGCCGCCGTCGGCGTCGTAGTAGCGATAGACGCCCGGCAGGGAAGGCAGGGCCGCAACCTGCGCCAGGAGTTCGTCGGAGTGAGCCTGCACCATGGGCCCTATTATCCGAGGCACATGGGCTGGGACATTTTTTGCAGGGTCATCGACAACCACGGCGACGCCGGCGTCTGCTGGCGGCTCGCCGCGGAACTGGCCGCCCGCGGCGAGGCGGTGCGGCTTTGGATCGACGAGCCGGCGCCGCTGCGCTGGCTGGCGCCACCAGGCCATCCGGGCGTGCAAGTGGTGACCTGGACCGACGAAGCGCCCACGTTGCCGCCGCGCCAGGTGGTGATCGAAGCCTTCGGCTGCGACCCGCCGCCGGCCTTCGTGGCCCGCATGGCCGCGGCGCAGCCGCCGCCGGCCTGGATCAACCTGGAATACCTGTCTGCGCAAGGCTATGTGGAGCGCAACCACGGCCTGCCGTCACCGGTGGCCAACGGGCCGGGGGCCGGGCTGGTCAAGCATTTCTTCTACCCTGGCTTCACCCAACGCACCGGCGGCTTGTTGCGGGAAGCCGACCTGCAGGCGAGGCGCCAGGCCTTTGACCGATCGGGTTGGCTGCAGCAGGCCGGCATCGCGAAGCCGGCCGACCGCCAGGTCAGCCTGTTCTGTTACGAGCCGCCCGCCCTCGACCGGCTGCTGGGCCAGCTGGCGACCGGGCCGCACACCACCGACTTGCTGGTGACCGCCGGCCGTGCCGCCGCTGCCACCCGGGCCGCCGTGGCGCAACTTGGCACAGACTGGAATGCGGCCGGCCGCCTGCGGCTGCACTGGTTGCCCCTGCTGAGCCAGCGCGACTTCGACCATCTGCTGTGGGCCTGCCACTTCAACTTCGTGCGGGGCGAGGACTCGCTGGCGCGCGCCTTGCTGGCCGGTGTCCCGTTCGTGTGGCAGCTGTACGAGCAGGACGATGCGGCCCACCACGACAAGCTGGAAGCCTTCCTGGACTGGCTGGCGCCGCCGGCGCCGCTGCGCCAGGCATTCCGCTGCTGGAACGGCGTGGCGGCGGCGCCCCTGCCGCCCCTGGACCACGCCGCCTGGGCGGAGTTCGCCGCCGCCGCCCGCCAGCGCGCCTTGGCCTTGCCCGAGCTGGCAGCCGGGCTCCAGCGCTTCGTGGGCCGGCGGCGTTAGAATGACGGGCTTTGCGTGACAGGCCACCCGCGGCCGCCCACGCGCCCCATCTGGCCGCCACCGCAGAGTTTTCTTGCGCGCGCCGCGGCCTCATCGAAGACACCGTTATGAAAATCGCTCAAGAAATCCGCGCCGGCAACGTGATCATGAACTCCGGCCAGCCGTGGGTCGTGCTCAAGACCGAATACTCGCGTGGCGGCCGCAACTCGGCCACCGTCCGCATGAAGCTCAAGTCGCTGCTGAACAACCAGGGCACCGAGACGGTGTTCAAGGCCGACGACAAGATGGACCAGATCATCCTGGAAAAGAAAGACTGCACCTATTCCTACTTCGCCGACCCGATGTACGTGTGGATGGACTCCGAGTACAACCAGTACGAAGTCGAGAGCGAGAACATGGGCGACGCGCTGAACTACCTGGAAGAAGGCATGCCCGCCGAAGTGGTGTTCTACGAAGGCAAGGCCATCTCGGTCGAACTGCCCACCAGCGTCGAGCGCGAAATCACCTGGACCGAGCCAGCCGTCAAGGGCGACACCTCGGGCAAGGTGCTCAAGCCCGCCAAGATCGCCACCGGCTTCGAAATCGGCGTGCCCATCTTCGTGGCCCAGGGCGACAAGGTCGAGATCGACACCCGCACCGCCGAATACCGCCGCCGCGTCTGACCATGCCGGTCGCGATCGCAAGAAGGCTCCGCAAGGGGCCTTTTTTGTGCCCGGCGCCCACCCATGTCGCTTGACCTTTCCCGCATCAACGTTCCCTTTCGCATGCAGCCCGGCCTGCAGCGGCTGGCCGATGGCACGCCGCAGCTGACGCCGCTGGCCGCCGGCAGCGCGCTGTGGGCGGACAAGAAGCGGGTGCTGGAAAGTGGCGCCAGCCGGCTGGCCGTGCCGGGCTTCGACCAGCGACCCGTGGTGGCGGCGATCCTGGCCCGGGGCCTGGCTGAAGGCCATGCCGTGGAGGCGCCGCTGGAACTGGCCTTCGAGGAAGACTTCGCGCTGCTGGACGGCCCCAGCACCACCCTGCCCTGGCTGTGCGTCTGCGTGCCCTCGCACTGGGCCCCCGAAGCCAAGCTGGGGCTGCCGTTCACGGCCGTGCACGCCCCGGTCGCCGACAACCAATTGCTGCTGGCAGCAGCGGCGCAGCTGGTGCGACTGGTGACCGACGGCGGCAGTTGGGAGCGGTGGGTGTGGACCGTGACGCCGAGCTGCCGCCACGACCAGCACCCGGCGCGCCAGGCGCGCACACCCTGGCCGGCCGAGCCCGCGCCGATGGCCTTCGCCGGCCAGTGCTTCCTGCGCTCCGAGCGGCAGACCTTCTTCCCGCTGGCCCCCGGCAGCAGCCAGGCCGTGTTCACCATCCGTGTGCAGCTGGAGCCGCTGGCCGCTGCGATTCGCAGCCGCACCGATGCGCGCCGCCTGCACGACGCGCTCGCCTCGATGAGCGACGCCGTGCTGGCCTACAAGGGCCTGCAGCCGGCGCGAGCCCGCCTGCTGGCCTGGCTGGCGATGCGGGCCGCGTGATGGAGCTGCTCTGGCGCATCGCCCAGGTCATCATCCCGGTGTTCATGATCGTGGCGGTCGGCTGGGCCTATGGGCGCCGCACGCGGCCCGACCTCACGGCCTTCAACCGCATCGTGCTGGACCTGCTGTCGCCGCTGCTGGTCTACACGGCCCTGGCGTCGGCCGATTTCCACTGGCGCGACCACGTCGTGCTGATGGGTGGCGGCGCGACGCTGATCCTGGTCAGCGGCGCCGTCGCTGGCTGGTGGCGCGCCTGGCCAACACGCAGCCGCGCACGCTGGTGCCGGTGGTGATGTTCACCAATGCCGGCAACATGGGGCTGCCGCTGGCCCTGCTGGCCTTCGGGCCCGAGTATTTCGGGGCGGCGGTGGCGCTGTTCTCCATCAGCAACCTGCTGCACTTTTCGGTCGGTGCGCACATCACCAGCAGGCACGCCCGCACCCGCGACCTGTTGCTGTCGCCGCTGATGATCGCCTCCGCGCTCGGCCTGGCCAGCGCGCTGAGCGGCGTGCGCGTGCCGGATCCGCTGTTCACCGGCATGAAGCTGCTGGGCGACGCGATGCTGCCGCTGATGCTGTTCGCGCTGGGCGTGCGGCTGACTTGGCTGCGCCGCCAGGACGTCCCGCGCGGGCTGCTGGGCGCCTTCGCCCGGCCCCTGGTCGGACTGGCGGTGGCCGTGCCGCTGGCCTGGGCGCTGGACCTGCAGGGCGCAGCCCGGGCCCAGCTGATCCTGTTCGGCGCCTTGCCGCCGGCCGCCACGCAATTCCTGCTGGCCGACCGCTACGGGCAGGAGCCGGACGGCGTTGCCGCGATGATCCTGCTGGGCAACGCGCTGGCGCTGCTGTTCGTGCCGCTGGGGCTGGCCCTGGCGCTCTGAAGTCAGCGGTGGGCGAGGACCGATGCGGCCCAGCACCACGCCCCTCGCAGCAGCCGGCGTCGCGGCTGCCCAGCGTCCGGCGGATGGGCATGCCGACCATGGTGCGGCGGTCGTACGGACTCAGGACAGCGGCATTCGGCACGCTCCTGGACGCCGGCGGCCCCCGGCTTGCGGCCACAATGGCGACATGTCCGAGACCCGCAACATCCACGACCAGCGCCTGGCCGACGCCTGGGCCACGCTCAAGTCGCACGCCGACGAAGGCCTTCCGCTCGACCCCGACGCCAGCCGCCTCGCCTTCGTCGACCCTGAATTCCTGCTGCGGCGCGAAACGCGCGGCATCCGCTTCCAGCTCGAGCTGCTCAAGCCCGACCTGGAGCAGCAGGCCCATGGCATCGAGAACACCATCGTCGTGTTCGGCAGCGCGCGCCTGCGCGACGGCGACACCTCGGCCGGCCTGGTGCAGGCCGCCGAAGCGGCCGCCGACCCGGC
>NZ_JAQGLS010000066.1 GCF_028292805.1 Ramlibacter sp.
CCACCGCCGCCGCCGCTGCCGCCACCACCGTAGCCGCCGCCACCACCGCCGGCGCCGCCGCCGCCGAAGCCGCCGCCACCGCTACGCGGGGGACGGGCTTCCATCGGACGGGCTTCGTTGACCACCAGGCCACGACCACCGATTTGCTGGCCGTTCATGCCTTCGATCGCGGCTTGCGCCTCGGCCGGGCTGGACATTTCGACGAAGCCGAAGCCCTTCGAACGGCCGGTGTCGCGCTCCATCATGACCTTTGCGGAAGTCACGGTGCCGTATTGGCTGAACGCTTGTTCCATGTCGCTGTCGCGGTACGAGTAGGGCAGGTTGCCCACGTAAAGTTTGTTGCCCATGAATGGGACTCCTAGAGAAAACGCACAAAGCGATGGAGTCCGCAAGACGCAATAACAAACCACGCGAGACCGACACAACACCGCAAACCATGCAGACGGCTTGGCCGTCCACGGCGTGCATTATGCGCCAATTTTCGGCTTGTGTGTGTTTTACCCGCTCACTTCGCGTTCCGGCGTCGATCCGATGCGGTGGATGGACCGGTCCGCGCCGTGGTGTTCGTTCCCGGCGCTGGGCCGCAAACCCATCGCCAGCTTGGACCCGCCGTAGCGGGCAAAGCGCTGAGCAAGGCCAGCCCGCGTCCCTCAGGCTGCCGATCAGCTGGGCCGACCAATCGACCCGCCGAGGCCAGCCTGGGCCCTGGTGCCGAAAACACCGCCGGCGGTGCCGCCCCACACGGCGCACAGGCTGTGCAGCGGCCACACGCCCAGCACGTCGATCTTCCAGCCGATGACGGCGGTGGCCAGCAGCTGCGGCCGACCCGGGCCCCGTCGGCGACGCAGCCGGAGATGATGGCCGGGATCGCCGCGGCGAAGCTGAAAAAAAAAGAAGAACTTGACCAGCTCGTAGCCGCTGCGCGCCGCCGGCTGGTCGGCACCCACCATGAACGTCACTCCACAGGCGACGGCATAGCCGGCGAAGAAGTACGCCAGCGGTGGAGACCGCGAAGTCGACCAGGATTTCGGCCAGCGCACGGCCTGGTTCTTCTTGCGCACGGTGCCGAGTTCGAGGAAGGCGACCCGAGTGCATGGCCAACGAGGATGGCGCCGCGACGGATGAACAGGACGTCCGAACGCTGTTTGAGTGCTTCCATGGGATGTCTTTCGGGGAGTGATGCCTTGCGTGGTGCGATGGCGGCCGGTTCGGGCCGGCGCAGCAAAACAACGCAGTGACCGAGCCGCTTGCGTGCATGGCAGCCGGCGCGCCGGCCACGGCTATACTTTCCCCAGCGCCGATTTGCCTCGCTTGCGGGCGCTCAATAAATGCCGCTAAAGACCGTCCACGACCCGGCCGCGCTCTAGCGAGGCCGGGTTTTTTTTGTAGCCATGCCACTGATCGCCACGTCCAGTTCCATGCAGTTCGACGCCCCGCTGGCGCTGCAGAGCGGCGCGTCGCTGCGCGACTACCAGCTGGCTTACGAAACCTATGGCAGCCTCAACGCCGACCGCAGCAACGCGGTGCTGATCTGCCACGCGCTCAACGCCTCGCATCACGTGGCCGGCGTCTATGCCGGGCAGGACCGCTCCGAAGGCTGGTGGGACACGATGATCGGGCCCGGCAAGCCGGTCGACACCGACCGCTTCTTCGTCATCGGCGTCAACAACCTGGGCTCATGCTTTGGCTCCACCGGCCCGATGCACGTCAACCCGGACACCGGCCGCGTGTACGGCGCCGACTTTCCGGTGGTGACGGTGGAAGACTGGGTCGACGCCCAGGCCCGCCTGCTCGACGGCCTGGGCATCGCCCAGCTGGCGGCGGTGATGGGCGGCAGCCTGGGCGGCATGCAGGCGCTGTCGTGGACGCTGCAGTACCCGCAGCGGGTGCGGCATGCGGTGGTGGTGGCCAGCGCGCCCAACCTCAACGCCGAGAACATCGCCTTCAACGAGGTGGCGCGCCGCGCCATCGTCACCGACCCCGACTTCCACAGCGGCCACTTCTACCAGCACGGCGTGGTGCCCAAGCGCGGCCTGCGCATCGCCCGCATGATCGGCCACATCACCTACCTGTCGGACGACGTGATGAACGAGAAGTTCGGCCGCCAGCTGCGCCAGGGGCTGGACTTGCGCTACACGACGCAGGACATCGAGTTCCAGATCGAAAGCTACCTGCGCTACCAGGGCGACAAGTTCAGCGAGTACTTCGACGCCAACACATACCTTTTGATCACGCGCGCCCTCGACTACTTCGACCCGGCGCGGCGCACCGGCGGCAACCTGGCCCGCGCGCTGGCGGTGGCGCAAGCCAGGTTCCTGCTGGTGAGCTTCAGCACCGACTGGCGCTTTTCGCCCAAGCGCAGCGGCGAGATCGTCAAGGCCTTGCTGGACAACGGTCGCGACGTCAGCTACGCCGAGATCGACGCGCCGCACGGCCACGACGCCTTCCTGCTGGAAGACCCGCGCTACCTGGGGCTGGTGCGCTCCTATTTCGACCGCATCGCGGCGCAAGCGCCGGCCGCTGTGCGCGAACTGCCCAGCGGAGCCGTGCTGTGACCGATCGCGCGACATTGCAGTCGATCGCCCGCCTGGTGCCGCCAGGCTCGCGCGTACTGGACCTGGGCTGCGGCGACGGCGCGCTGCTGGATCACCTGCAACGCGAGCGCGGCTGCAGCGGCTACGGCGTCGAGATCGCCGACGACAACGTGCTGGCCTGCGTCAAGCGCGGCGTCAACGTGATCCAGCTGAACCTGGATGCCGGCCTCTCGATGTTCGACGACGCCTCGTTCGACGTGGTGCTGCAGATCGACACGCTGCAGCACTTGCGCAATGCCGAGACCATGCTGCGCGAGACCGCGCGCGTGGGCAAGCTGGGGGTCGTCGCCTTTCCCAACTTCGCCCACTGGCCGAACCGGCTGGCGATCTTGCGCGGGCGCATGCCGGTGACCAAGCGGCTGCCCTACCAGTGGTACGACACGCCCAACATCCGCGTTGGCACCTTCAAGGACTTCGAGGTGCTGGCCACCCGCAATCGCCTGAACATCCTGGATGCCTTCGGCCTGCAGGACGGCCGGGAGCGGCGCCTGCTGCCCAACGTCACGGCCGGCACGGCGGTCTTCAAGTTCGAGCGTGGGTGAGCTAATATCCCCGCAACGGGATGACAGCCTCCCGTGCCTCGCCGGAAAGACGGTGTCCCGTCCAAGCGCTGCCCACCTTGCTGGAGCAGATCCGTGGACACCGTCTCGCCTTGCATTTTTCCTTGCGCACTCGCTTCCTTGCTGGGACGCCCCGATGCGCCCTTGCTGCTCGACGTGCGGCGCCGCGAACGGTTCGCCGCGAGCGGGCGTTTGCTGCCCGGCGCCCGCTGGTGCGCGCCCGAGGAAGTTGCCGCCCTGGCCGCAAGCGAACTTCCCGCCAGCGTCGTCTACTGTGCCTACGGCCATGAAGCCAGCCAGGACGTCACCCGCGCGCCGTGCGCTGCCGGCTGGAGCGCCCGCCTCCTGCGCGGCGGCATCGGTGGCGGTGAACAGGGCGTCGATCCGCAGGCCGACCTCCACGCCTGGCGCGCCGCGCCGTTGCCGCGCATGCGCAAGCGCGCCGACCCGGGCGTTGCCGGTGGTGCGCCTTCGCCGTGGATCACCCGGGCCCGGCCCAAGATCGACCGCCTCGCCTGCCCCTGGCTGCTGCGCCACTTCCTCGCCCCCCGGGCACTGTTTTGCTACGTGCCGGGGCACCAAGTGATCACGCAGGCGGCAGCGCTGCAGCCCGTGCCGTTCGACATCGAGGGCGTGCCGATCTCGCATGCCTGGGAGCGCAGCAGCTTCGACACGCTGCTGGCCGAATTCGGGCGGGACGCGCCGGGGCTGGACACGCTGGCGACCAGCGTGCGCGGCGCCGACACCGACCGGCTGGCGATCGCACCGCAGGCGGCCGGCCTGCTGGCCATCTCGCTGGGGCTGTCGCGCCGGCACGCCGACGACGACCACGACCACGACCACGCGATGCTGGCGGCCGCAATGCCGCTGTACGACGCGCGCTACGCCTGGTGCCGGAACGGCCGCGGCGAATCGCACCGCTGGTCGGCGCACGCGATGCCGAAAGCCGCGCCATGAGCGGCGTTTCGTTTGGCGAGGCGCTGAAGTTCTGGCTCAAGCTCGGCTTCATCAGCTTCGGCGGCCCGGCCGGCCAGATCGCGATCATGCATCGCGAGCTGGTGGAGCAAAAGCGCTGGATCTCCGAGCGCCGCTTCCTACACGCCCTGAACTACTGCATGCTGCTGCCGGGCCCGGAGGCGCAGCAGCTGGCCACCTACATCGGCTGGCTGATGCACCGCACCTGGGGCGGCATCGCGGCCGGCGCGCTGTTCGTGTTGCCGTCGCTGCTGATCCTGGTGGTGCTCAGCTGGGTCTACCTCGCCTTTGGCCAGCTCGCCTGGGTGGCGGGCCTGTTCTACGGCATCAAGCCGGCGGTGGCGGCGCTCGTGCTGCACGCGGTCTGGCGCATCGGCGGCCGCACGCTTCGGCGCCCGGCCCAGGTGCCGCTGCTGTGGATGATCACCATCGCCAGCTTCGTTGCCATTGCCTGGCTGAAGGTGCCGTTTCCGTGGGTGGTGCTGGCCGCGGCTCTGGTGGGCGTGGCCGGCGGCCGCTTCGTGCCGGGGCAGTTCGCGATGGGCGGCGCACACGCCGGCGCGGCGGCCGCGACAAGCGGCAGCTGGCTGATCGCCGACGACACGCCGACGCCGCGCCATGCCCTGTTCAGCCCGGCCCGGCTGGCGCTGGTGGCTGGCGTCGGCGCCCTGCTCTGGCTGCTGCCAATGGCGCTGCTGGTCGCGGCGCACGGCTGGGACGGCACGCTCACGCAGATGGGCTGGTTCTTCAGCAAGGCGGCGCTGCTCACCTTCGGCGGCGCCTACGCCGTGCTGCCCTACGTCTACCAGGGCGCGGTCGAGCACCACCAATGGCTCACCGGCGGCCAGATGATCGACGGCCTGGCGCTGGGCGAAACCACGCCCGGGCCGCTGATCATGGTGGTGGCTTTCGTCGGCTTCGTCGGCGGCTGGGCCCGCGCGGTGCTGGGGCCTGACATGCTGTTCCTGGGCGGGGCGCTGGCCGCCACCGTGGTCACCTGGTTCACCTTCCTGCCGTCGTTCCTGTTCATCCTGGCCGGCGGGCCGCTGGTGGAGTCCACCCACGGCAACCTGCGCTTCACCGCGCCGCTGACGGCGATCACCGCCGCCGTGGTCGGCGTCATCGCGACCCTGGCGCTGTTCTTCCTGGCCCACATCGCCACCGCGACGCCGACGCCTGGCTTTCCGGTCGACATGGTGTCGCTGGCGCTCGCCGCCGTCGCCGCCGCCGCGCTGTTTCGCTGGCGGTTGGGCGTGATCACGGTGATCGCCGGCTGCGCGCTGGCCGGCATGCTGCTGCGGCTGGCTGGCATCGCCTGATGCCAGCGCGCGGCGGGCGCGTTATCCTGCCGCCATGAACATCCTGATCACTGGCGGCGCCGGCTTTCTCGGCGCCCGCCTGGCGCGCGTCCTGCTGGCGGCCGGCCGCCTGTCCCTGCGTGGCGCCAGCGCCCGCACCATCGGGCGCATCGTGCTGGCCGACCGCGGCGAAGCCCCCGCCGACCTGCTGGGCGACCCGCGCGTGCAGGCGGTGCAAGGCGACTTGCTGGAGCTGGTGCAGCGGCGCGACCTGCCCGCCGCCGGCACCGACGTCGTGTTCCATTTGGCAGCGGCCGTCAGCGGCGAATGCGAGACCGACTTCGACCTGGGCATGCGCAGCAACCTGGACACCACCCGCGCGCTGCTGGAGGCCGGCCGGGCCCTGGGCACGCAGCCGGTGTTCGTCTACGCGAGCTCGCTGGCGGTGTTCGGCCAGCAGCCGGGCCAGCCGGCCATGGGCGTGATGCGCGACGACAGCCTGCCGACGCCGCAAGGCAGCTACGGCATCCAGAAGTTCATCGGCGAGCAGCTGGTGGCCGACTTCACACGCAAAGGCTTCGTGGCCGGCCGCAGCGTGCGGCCGATGACCGTGAGCGTGCGGCCGGGCCGCCCGAACGGCGCCGCCTCCGGCTTCTTCAGCGGCATGATCCGCGAGCCGCTGGCCGGCGTGCGGGCGCAGGTGCCGGTGCCGCCGGCCACCGTGGTCGCGCTGGCCTCTCCCAGCAGCACCATCGCGGGCATTGTCCGCGCCGCCGAGGCGAGCGACGCGCAGTGGGGCCCGCTGAGCGCGCTCAACCTGCCGTCGCTGACCACCACGGTGGGCGAGATGGCGCAAGCGCTGGAACGCGTGGCCGGGCCCGAAGCGGCGGCGCTGATCGACTGGACGCCGGACCCGGCCGTCGAGCGGCTGGTGCGCAGCTGGCCGGGCCAGATCCAGTGGGAGCGCGCGCGCGGGCTGGGCCTGCAGGCCGATGCCGACTTCGATTCCGTGGTGCGCAGCTACATCGCCGAGAATCCGCAGGCGGTCAAGCTGGCCGTGCGCTGACCGGCATGCCGCGCTTTGCCGCCAACCTGTCGATGCTCTATCCGGAGCACGGCTTCCTGGAGCGCTTCGCCGCCGCCGCCGCGGATGGTTTCGAAGGCGTCGAATACCTGTTCCCCTATGAGCATGCCGCGGCGCAGCTGGCCGCGCGGCTGCGCGCCAACGGCCTGCGACAGGTGCTGTTCAATGCGCCGCCGGGTGACTGGGAGGCCGGCGACCGCGGCCTGGCCTGCCTGCCGGGGCGCGAGGCGGAGTTTCGCGCCGGCATCCTCGATGCGCTGCGCTACGCCCAGGCGCTGGCGTGCCCGCGCATCCACGTGATGGCGGGGCTGGTGCCGCCGGAGCGCGAGCGGGCGGACCTGCGCTCCACCTACGTGACCAACCTGCGCTGGGCGGCGCGGCAGGCGGCGCCGCAAGGCGTCAGGCTGCTGGTGGAGCCGATCAACACGCGCGACATCCCGCGCTTTTTCCTGAACCGGCAAGACCACGCGCACGAGCTGCTGGCCGAGATCGGCGAGCCCAATGTGCAGGTGCAGATGGACCTGTACCACTGCCAGGTGGTCGAAGGCGACCTGGCCATGAAGATCCGCCAGTACCTGCCCACCGGCCGGGTCGGCCACTTTCAGATCGCCGGCGTGCCGATGCGGCACGAGCCCGACCTCGGCGAGCTGAACCACGAGCATCTGTTCGACGTGATCGACGAAGTGTCGGCGGCCTGCGGCTGGGACGGCTGGGTTGGCTGCGAATACCGGCCGGCGCGCGGCGCGGAGCCGGGTGGCACCTCGGCTGGGCTGGGCTGGCTGCGCCGCCGCCGCGCCCTTACTTTTTGAGGATGCTGATGTTGCCGTCCGCCTCCAGCACGGCCATGCGCATGTCCTCCACCGCGCAGTCGCTGCCGCGCAGCGCCTCCTCCACGTCGCTGAACGGCACCCGCTCGCGCTTGAGCACGTCCTTGTAGATCACGCCGTCGCGGCCGACCAGCACGGGCGAGCCTTGCACCACCGCATCGATTTTCTTGCTGCGGGCGCTGGCGAAGGCGATCACGACGTCCAGCGCCACCAGCGTGGCGGCGGCGATCAGGCCGCCCTGCACCGATTCGTCGCCGCCGTTCAGGGAGTTGCTGACCGCCTCCGACAGCAGCATGACCACGATCAGGTCGAATGGCGTGAACTGGCCGACGGTTCGCTTGCCGGTGATCCGCACCATGACCAGCAGCACCAGGTACACGATGGTGCCGCGCAGGATGAATTCCCACCAGGGAAGCGAGAGGTCGAACATGTCGTGCAAGGAAGAGCCGTGCCAACCTCGAGTGTGTGCCTGGCACGGACTACGCACCTGTCGGACTGCAGCCCGCGCGCCTGTGCGATTGGCGGCTCTGCGCTAGGCTCGCGCCATGGCCCTCACCCTGGCGCAGCCGGTCCACAGCGAACTGCACATCCGCAAGAGCCGGTTCATCGGCTGCGTGCAGACCGTGGCCGGGCGGGCTGAAGCGCTCACTGTGGTCGCCGGCCTGCGCGCGGAGCACCCTGGCGCAGCCCACGTCTGCTGGGCCTTGCTCGCCGGCGGCCAGTCCGCGGCCAACGACGACGGCGAGCCGGGCGGCACGGCCGGACGGCCGATGCTGGAAGTGCTGCGGCACCACGACCTCGAAGGCGTGCTGGCCACGGTGGTGCGCTACTTCGGCGGCGTCAAGCTGGGCGCGGGCGGGCTGGTGCGCGCCTACACCGACGCCGTCGCGCAGGCTTTGCTGCAGGCGCAAAAGCTGCCGCTGCAACGCCAGCTCGCCTTCGCGCTGCGGGTGCCCTACGCGCTGGAGGGAGCGGTGCGGCGCGAGCTGCAGCTGGCTGGGGCCGCGCTCGGGGAGGTGGTCCATGGCGACGCCGTGCAGCTGGCGTTCACCTGTGCGGAGCCGGGCTCGGCTGCTCTGGTGGTTCGGCTCGAGGATGTTTCCCAAGGCGCCGTGGAGTGGCTTGCGCAGCAGCCTGCAGCAGCTGCAGGAAAGCGCGCGCCGCCGCCGGCGCCCGCTCCTTGGCGCCGTTGATGAAGAACACGAACGCTTCGTTCTTCTCGCCCAGGGCAACCCAGTCGCGCGCCCCCCGCGCCCAGGCTTGCAGCTGCTCGGGCGGGTAGCCGGTGGCGCAGTCCGCCTGGCTGCGCATCAGGCGCAGGTAGGCCAGCGGGCTGCGGGCGTGCGCAAGCGCCGGGAACTGCGGCGCGTCGGTGTAGACCGTGGTGCAGCCATGGCGCTGCAGCAAGTCCAGGTACTGCTCGCAGGCGAAGCTGGCGTGGCGCGCGTCGAGCACGTGGCGCAGCGGCCGGCCGGCCAGCTCGCGCGGCAGCAGGGCGAGGAAGGCGTCCAGGTCGGCCGGGCGAAACTGCGTGGTCGGCATCAGCTGCCACAGGATCGGCCCCAGTTTGTCGCCCAGTTCCGCCAGGCCGCTGGCGATGAAGCGCTGCACGCCCTCGCCGGCGCCGGCCAGCTCGCGCCGATGGGTGGTGAAGCGGTGCGCCTTGAGCGCGAACACGAACCCGTCGGGCGTCTCGTCGCGCCACTTGGCGAAGGTGGCTGGCTTGAAGGTGCTGTAGAAGGTGCCGTTGACCTCGATGGCGCTCAGTTGCCGGCTGGCGTGGTGCAGCTCGCGGGCGTGCGGCAGGCCGGCCGGATAGAAGTTGTCGCGCCAGGGCGCGAAGGTCCAGCCGCCGACCCCGGCGCGGATGCGTTGCGTCATGCGACGGTCGTGCAGCCGCGGTGCAGCAGCGCGCCCAGGCTGATGTCGCCGACGGTGCGGGTGCGCGCCGAGGCTTCGTTCAAGCCGATGCGAAGGTCCATCTGGCCGCTGTTGCAGAGCGCCAGCAGCGAAGCGCAGCAGCGCAGCGCCGGCTCTGGGTGGTCGCCGTCGAACAAGGCCAGGACGAGGAACTTGACCATGGGAAGTGGAGAATGCCTGGCGCATCCTAGCCGAGCGTGGCGCCGGCGCGTAGAGTGCAGGGTCCGAAGTCCACCGGCCGTCCCCCAATGAACGCACCTTTGCACCGCGAAATCCCCTCCACCATCCTCGACAGCGCCGCCGTGCTGGAGCGGGTGACGCAGCAGTGGGACGGCGACATCGTGCGTCAGTTGACCGACTACATCGCGATCCCGGCCAAGTCGCCCGGCTTCGACCCCGACTGGGCGCGGCACGGCTACCTGGAAACGGTGCTGCGCAACGCCGCAGCCTGGGTGGAGGGGCAGCAGGTCGCCGGGCTGCAGCTGGAGATCGTGCGGCTGCCGGGCCGCACCCCGGTGCTGTTCTTCGAGATCCCCGCGACCCGGGCTGGCAGCACCCAGACGGTGCTGATGTACGGCCACCTGGACAAGCAGCCGGAGTTCAACGGCTGGCGCTCCGACCTCGGCCCCTGGACGCCGAAGTACGAAGACGGCAGGCTGTACGGCCGGGGCGGCGCCGACGACGGCTATGCGGTCTATGCCAGCATCGCCGCCGTCCAGGCGCTCAAGGCCCAGGGCAAGCCGCACCCGCGCATCGTCGGCCTGATCGAGACTTGCGAGGAATCGGGCTCCTACGACCTGCTGCCCTATGTCGATGCGCTGCGCGAGCGCCTGGGCGAGGTGGCGCTGGTGATCTGCCTGGACTCGGGCGCCGGCAACTACGACCAGCTGTGGCTGACGTCGTCGCTGCGCGGCATGGCCAGCGGCACGCTCAAGGTGCAGATCCTGACCGAGGGCGTGCACTCGGGCGACGCTTCCGGCCTGGTGCCGTCGAGCTTTCGCATCATGCGCCAGGTGCTGGACCGGCTGGAAGACAGCAAGACCGGGCGCCTGCTGCCGGCCAGCTTCCATTGCGAGATCCCGCCCGAGCGGCTGGCGCAGGCCAGGGCCACGGCGGCCATCCTGGGCGAAGAGGTCTACAAGCGCTTCCCCTGGGCCCACGCCGACTGCGGCGGCTCCACGGCGTTCGCCCTGCCGACCACCACCGACCCGGTGCAGGCGCTGGTCAACCGCACCTGGACGCCGACGCTGTCGGTCACCGGCGCCGAGGGCTTGCCGTCGATGCAGGACGCCGGCAACGTGCTGCGGCCGTACACGGCCTTCAAGCTGTCGCTGCGGCTGCCGCCGCTGGTCGACGCGGCCGCCGCGGTGCAGGAGATGAAGGCGCTGCTGGAAGACAACGCTCCTTACCAGGCCGTGGTCACCTTCGAATCGAACGGCGGCGCTTCGGGCTGGAACGCGCCGACCATCGCGCCCTGGTTCGAGCAGGCCTTGAACGCCGCCTCGCAGGCGCACTTCGGCGCCCCGGTCGGCTACATCGGCCAGGGCGGCACCATTCCGTTGATGAACATGCTCAGCCAGGGCTTTCCCAAGGCGCAGATGATGGTCTGCGGCGTGCTCGGCCCGCGCAGCAATGCGCACGGCCCCAACGAATTCCTGCACGTGCCCTACGCCAAGCGGCTGACGGCGGCGGTGGCCGAGGTGATGGCGCAGATGCCTTGATGCGGCCGTACGTCGCGCCGGCGACCCCCGCGGGCGGACGTGCCCCGTCCAGGCATTGACAGCCCGCATTGCACCGCCATCATCCCGCCCGATGAGCGATATCCCTGCCGAATCCGCCGTTTCCACCTACACCGCCAGTTCCGGCGACAACCTGGCCATGCAGGACTGGGCCTTGCCGGACGACCAGCCGCCGCGCGCCAAGGTGCTCCTGGTGCATGGGCTGGGCGAGCATGTTGGCCGCTACGACAGGGTCGCCCGGCGCCTGAACGACTGGGGCTTCGCCGTGCGCGGCTACGACCACTACGGCCATGGCGACTCGGACGGCGGGCGCGGCGCGCTGTCGCATCCCAGCCGGCTGGTGGACGACCTGGCGGACCTGGTGGAGTGGTCCCGGCGCCGGATCGGCCCCGCCCTGCCGCTGGTGCTGTTCGGCCACAGCCTGGGCGGCCTGGTGGCGGCCAGCGCCGTGGCGCGCGGGCGGGTGCAGGTCGACGCCCTGGTGCTGTCGTCGCCGGCCCTGGCCACCCACCTGAGCCCGGTGCAGAAGCTGCTGCTGGCGGTGGTGCCGGCCATCGCCCCGAACCTCGCCGTGGGCAACGGCCTGGACGCCAACTTCCTGTCGCACGATCCGGCCGTGGTCGCCGCCTACCGCGCCGATCCGCGGGTGCATGACCGCATCAGCGGCCGGCTGGGGCGCTTCATCGCCGACGAAGGCCCGCACGTGGTGCGGCAGGCCGCGGTCTGGAGCGTTCCCACGCTGCTGCTGTATGCCGGCGCCGACCGGTTGGTGGACCCGGCCGGCAGCCGCGCCTTCGCGGCGGCGGCGCCGCCATCGGTGGTCAGCGCGCACTGCCTGGACGGCCTGTACCACGAGATCCTGAACGAGGACGCGGCCCGGGCCGCGCCGGTGTTCGAGCGCCTCAGGCAGTGGCTGGACGCGCGGTTTTGAGCGCCAGCCAGGCCAGCCCGCCACCCACCGCCGCCACCGGGACCAGCGAGCCCAGGTTCAGCCAACTCCAGCCCTGGGTGGTCACCAGCACGCCCGAGGCCAGCGAGGTGAACGCCATCACGGCGAACACGAAGAAGTTCAGCACGGCCTGGGCCCGGTCGCGCTCTTCCGGCGCATAGGCGGTCAGCGCCAGCGTGGTGCTGGCGGTGAACAGGAAGTTCCAGCCCACGCCCAGCACCAGCAGCGCGGCCACGAACTGGTGCAGGGCGACGCCGGACAAGGCGATGGCGATGCAGATCGCGTTGAGCAGCACGCCCACGCCCATCACCGGCAGCGAGCCCAGGCGCTTGATCAGGTGGCCGGTGAAAAAGCCCGGCGCGAACATGCCGATCACGTGCCACTGCAGCACGAGGGCGACGTCGGAGAACGGCAGGCCGCATTGCTGCATCGCCAGCGGGGTGGCGGCCATCAGCAGGTTCATCACGCCGTAGCCCAGGCCGCCGGCCAGCGCCGCCACCAGGAACACCGGTTGCCGCAGCAGCTCGCCGACGGATCGTGACACCGCCGTCGCCGACTTCGGTGCCACCGGCGGAAAGCGGATGAAGGTCAGCAGCGCCAGCGCCAGCAAGGCCACCACCGCCAGCGCCAGGTAGGCGCCGGCGAACGGCGCCGCCGCCAGGGTGCGGGTCTGCGCCGCCAGGTTGGGGCCGACCACCGCGCCCAGCAGCCCGGCCGCCATCACCAGCGACACCGCCTTCTCGCGGTCGGCCGGCGGCGCCAGTTCGGCCGAGGCGAAGCGGTACAGGCCGGCGTTGGCGGCGTAGTAGCCGGCCAGCACGGTGGCGCCGCACAGCAACCAGAAATTCTTCGTCGATACCGCGTAGGCGCACAGCAGCGCCGCCAGCACTGCCACCACCAGCCCGAGCTGGAACGAGCGTTGCCGCCCCAGCCGCGCTTGGGTGTAGGCCACCGGGGCGGTGAACAGCGCACCGCCGACCACGTAGCCCATCACCGGCAGCGTCGCCATCCAGCCATACGGCGCCAGCGCCAGGCCGACCAGGCCGTTGATGGCGATGAAGGTGACGTTGTTGGTGAGGTAGAGGCCCTGCAGCACGGCCAGGAGCCACAGGTTGCGGTTGTTCATGCGGATATTTCGAGGGCGGACCGGCTCACAAATCCTGCGGCTTCAAGCCGGTGTGCTTCGAAACCGGGGTGAGCATGCGCGGCCCGATTTCCTCGCCGTCGTGAAAGGCGAAGACGAAGTCCGGCCAGGCTGCGCGCGAGGGTCTTGCCAGAGCCCGACTGGCGCTTCAGATGCCACCCCAACCTGTAAAGGGCTGCGAGAACCGCCCTGGCTTTTGCCGAGGGCCACTGGCTCATGCGTCGGCCGGAATGGACATGCTGATGGCGATGGGCCGCGCTTCACCCTGCTGCAGGCGTTCGGCCAGGGCACGAAGTGCCAATGCCTGTGCCTTGGCCATGGCCTCGCTGGCCGAGCCCCCATAGGCCAGGGCGTCGGGCAAGTCGGCGACCTCGGCCAACCACCGGCCATCGTCTTCGAGCTCGCATTCGAGAGTGAACTGCATTGGCGTGCCTCCGCTGAGAATACAGTCTACCTTGCCGCCGCAGGTCAGGCCATCACGCAGACGCCCCCAGCGTGAGCAGCGCCAGCGCCGCCAGCGGCGCCGTCTCGGCGCGCAGCACGCGCGGCCCCAGGTGGGCCGGTTGCCAGCCGCGGGCGATGGCGGCGTCTTCTTCCGCCGGCGACAGCCCGCCTTCCGGTCCGCTCAGCAGCGTCAGCCCGGCGAGCGGCGTGAGGCCCGCCACCGGCCGGGTGCCGGCACGCAGCGACAGCACCAGCCCGGGCTGCGCCTGCGCCGCCAGCCAGGCCGCCAGCGGCAGCACCGGATGCACCACCGGCACCCGATTGCGGCCGCTTTGCTCGCAGGCGGCGATCGCGATGCCTTGCCAGTGCGCCTGCTTCCTGGCCGCCCGGTCGGCGGCGAGACGCAAGACGCTGCGCTCGGCCACCAGCGGCTGGATCGAGGCGGCGCCCAGCTCGGTGGCTTTCTCCACCAGCCAGTCCATGCGCTCGTTGGCCGGCATGCCGACCGCCAGGTGCACCGCCAGCGCCGGCTCGTTCTCGACGGCGTGGTACTCCTGCACTGCCACCCGGACCTCGCTGCGGCCCATATGGGTGACCACGGCCTGGTATTCGCCGCCGCGGCCGTCGAACAGCCGCAACGCGTCGCCCGGCTGCAGCCGCAGCACCTGCACGTGGCGCGCCGGCCCGGGCGGCAGCGCCAGCTCCAGCCCGGGCTGCAGCGGTTCGGGGCAGTGCAGGCGCGGCAAAGGCTTGCCGCGGGTCACAGCCGGCCGAAGGCGTAGCCGCTGACGGCCTCGCTGCCTTCGAGCTCGTCGACCAGCCGGGCCAGGGGCGTCAGTTCGCGGTAGCGATGGCTGGTGGCGCGGATGTAGGCCAGAAAGCGCGGCGCATCGGCCAAATATTTGGGCTTGGCGTCACGCAAGGTCAGGCGGGCGAAGATGCCGGCCACCTTCAGGTGCCGCTGCAGGCCCATCCACTCGACGCCGCGGTAGAACTCGCCGAAGTCGCTGTCCACCGGCAGCCCGGCCTTGGTCGCCTGCTTCCAGTAACGGACGGTAACGTCCAGCACGAACTCCTCGTCCCAGCTCAGGAAGGCATCGCGCATCAGGCAGGCGATGTCGTAAGTGATCGGGCCGTACACGGCGTCCTGGAAGTCCAGCACGCCCAGCCGCGGCTCGGCCGGGTCGTGCGAAATCATCAGGTTGCGTGGCATGAAGTCGCGGTGCACGTAGACGCTGGGCGCCGCCAGGTTGCGCTGGATGATCAGCTGGAACTGCGACTGCAAGGTGGCGGCTTGCGTTTCGCTCAATTCGACGCCGCGGTGCTGCTGGAGGTACCAGTCGGGAAACAGCGCCAGCTCGCGCGCCAGCAGCGGCGCGTCATACGCTGGCAGCACCCCGGGCCGCGAGGCCAGCTGCCAGGCGACCAGGGCGTCGACGGCGCGCAGGTACAGGCCCAGATTGGCCTGCGGCTGCTGCGCGTCCACGACCTCGATCATGGTCTGCGCGCCCAGGTCGTCCAGCAGCATGAAGCCCTGCGGCGCGTCCCAGTCGAGCACCCGCGGCACCAGCAGCCCGGCATCCGCCATCAAGGCAGCCACCTTGACGAACGGGGCGCAGTCTTCCTGCTGCGGCGGGGCGTCCATGACGATGAAGCTGCGGTCGGCGCCGTCCAGCCGCAGGTAGCGCCGAAAGCTGGCGTCGGCCGAAGCCGGACGCAGCGTTTGCTGCCGCAGGCGGTGGGCCGGGGCGAGCCGGGCGAGCCATTGCTGGAAGGCGGCTTCACGCCGGGGGTCCGTCCAAGTGACGGCAACTGGTGGGGACGCGGAATCGCTCATGGATAATCGATTCTACAAATCCACCATGGCGGCTCGAGGCCGTGCGCCCATCCCGACGATGCATCACCTGAGAACGAGGGCCATTGCCCGCTTTGCCCTGAGCCCGGTGGCGCTGGTCGTGGCGTCGCTGCTGCAGCCCGTGGCGGCGCAGCCGCTGGACCCGTCGCCGCGCCTGCGCGCCTCGCCCCAGCTGCGCGACGACATCCCGCCGGACTCGCGCGGCCAGCTGCCGACCTTCGTCGAGGGCGACCGCATCAGCGGCCAGACCGACCTGAACACCGTGGTCGAAGGCGGCGCCGAGCTGCGCCGCGGCGACACCATCATCCGGGCCGACCGGCTGGAATACAACACGCCGAACGACCTGGCGCGGGCGGCCGGCAACGTGCGCATCAACAAGAGTGGCAACGTCTTCGAGGGGCCGCTGCTGGAGCTGAAGGTCGACGCCTTCCAGGGCTTTTTCAACGAGCCGCGCTACCGCTTCCTGCGCAACGAGGCCTACGGCGAAGCCGAGCGGATCGACTTCCTGGACGAAAAGCGCTCGATCATCCGCAACGCCACCTACACCACCTGCAAGCGGCGGCCGGGGCCCAGCTGGATGCCCGACTGGATCCTGCGCGCCTCCACCATCCGCCTCGACCAGGAGGAAGAGACGGGCCAGGCCGAGGGCGCGGTGCTGAGCTTTTTCGGAGCGCCGATCCTGCCGGTGCCGTCGATGAGCTTTCCGCTCAGCGACAAGCGCAAGTCCGGCCTGCTGCCGCCGACCATCGGCCTGGACAGCGTCAGCGGCTTCGAAACCACGCTGCCGTACTACTGGAACATCGCGCCCAACCGCGACGCAACCCTGTATCCCACGCTGATGTCCAAACGGGGCATCGACCTGGGTGGCGAGTTCCGCTACATGGAGCCGAACTACCAGGGCATGCTGCGCGGCAACGTGTTGCCCAACGACCGGCTGCGGGGCCGCACCCGCTGGGGCTATTCGGTCGAGCACGAGCAGGGTCTGCTGCGGCTGCCCGGCCTCGGCCCGGCCACCCTCAACCTGAACGTCAACCGCGTCAGCGACGACAACTACTGGCGCGATTTCTCGCGCAACAGCTCGTCTCTCACCCAGCGCCTGCTGGCCGGCGACGGCATCCTGAACTGGGCCGCCGGCGACGTCTCGCTGATGGCCAGGGTGCAGAAGTGGCAGATCCTGCAGGATCCGGCCGCGCCCATCGTGCCGCCCTTCGACCGCGCGCCGCAGCTGTTCGCCAGCTGGGCCAAGCCGAAGCTGCCGGGCGGCCTGGAGACCCGCGTCGATGTCGACTACAGCCGGTTTCGCCGTTCCGAGCAGCTGGTCGGCGTGGCCGCGGCCAATGACCCGCCGAACGCCGACCGCACCTACACCCTGGCCCAGGTCAGCCGGCCCTGGCGCGAGCCGGGCTGGTTCGTGGTGCCGAAGGCGCAGCTGCACGCCAGCCACTACGCGTTCGACCGTGCCCATCCGGTGTCCGGCGACCGCAGCGCCGACCGCATCGTGCCGACCGTCAGCCTGGACAGCGGGCTGGTGTTCGAGCGCAATGCCAGCTACTTCGGCCGTGCCTTCACCCAGACGCTGGAGCCGCGCGCCTTCTACACCTTCACGCCGTACCGTGCGCAGGACCGGATCCCGCTGTACGACTCGGGGCTGAACGACTTCAACTTCGCCACTGTCTACACCGAGAACCAGTTCGGCGGCAACGACCGCATCGCCGACAACAACCTGTTGACGCTGGGCGCCACCACCCGCCTTCTGGACCCCGACACCGGCGCCGAGGCGGCCCGTTTCGGCGTGGCCCAGCGCCTGCGCTTTAGCGACCAGCGCGTCACCTTGCCCGGCGAGCCGCGCGTGAGCGAGCGGCTGTCGGACGTGCTGTTCGGCGCTTCGGTCAACCTGGTGCCGCAATGGGGCCTGGACACCACGCTGCAGTACAACCCCAAGACCGGCCAGTCGATCCGCTCCACCGTCGGGGCTCGCTACTCGCCCGGCAATTACCGGGTGGTGAGCGCGGCCTACCGCCTGCAGCGCGGCTTCAGCGAACAGCTGGACGTGGGCTGGCAGTGGCCGCTGAACGACCTGTGGGGCGACAAGGGAACCCCCATGGGCGCCGGCATGGGCGAGGGCGAGGGCCGCTGGTACAGCGTCGGGCGGCTGAACCTGAGCCTGCGCGATCGCCGGCTGGTCGAAGGCCTGGTGGGCCTGGAGTACGACGCCGGCTGCTGGCTGGGGCGGGTGGTGGTGGAGCGCCTGCAGTCGGGCGTGAACCAGTCGACCAAGCGGATCCTGTTCCAGCTCGAGTTCGTGGGCTTCACCCGGGTCGGCTCCAACGCCTTGCAGACGCTGAAGGAAAATATCCCCCGCTACCAATACCTGCGCGAGCGCTCGGTAGCGCCCAGCCGCTTTGGCAACTACGACTAGACTGCCCCGCATGATGCACATCCGATCCCTTGCCCTGTGGCTGGCCTGCGCCGGCCAGCTGGCAGCGCTGGCGTTGCCGGCCGCGGCCCAGGGC
>NZ_JAQGLS010000075.1 GCF_028292805.1 Ramlibacter sp.
CCTGGCCGGTTGCGGCAAGAAGGAAGAGCCGGCGCCCGCCCCGGCCCCCGCGCCCGTCGCCGCAGCGCCGGCACCCGCGCCCAAGGCCGAGCCGCTGAAGATCGCTTTTGCCTACGTCGGCCCGGTCGGCGACGGCGGCTGGACCTTCGCGCACGACAACGCGCGCAAGGCGCTCGAAAAGGAATTCGGCGACAAGGTGCAGACCAGCTTCGTCGAGAAGGTGCCCGAGTCGGCCGACGCCGAGCGCGTGATGCGCGACATGGTGGGGCAGGGCAACAAGCTGATCTTCTGCACCACCTTCGGCTACATGGAGCCGATGCTCAAGGTGGCCGCCGACAACAAGGCCGTCAAGTTCGAGCACGCCACCGGCTACAAGACCGCCGACAACCTGCGCACCTACGACAGCCGCACGTACGAGGGCGCGTACATGGCCGGCGTCATCGCCGGCAAGATGACCAAGACCAACACGCTGGGCGTGGTCGGCTCGGTGCCGATTCCTGAGGTGGTGCGCAACATCAACAGCTTCACGCTGGGCGCACAGTCGGTCAATCCCAAGATCAAGACCCGCGTCGTGTGGGTCGGCGACTGGTTCAATCCGCCGAAGGAAACCGAAGCCGCCACCGCCCTGATCAACGGCGGCGCCGACGTGCTGATGCAGAACACCGATTCGTCCGCCGTGCTGCAGACCGCGGAGAAGATGGGCAAGCGCGCCTTCGGCTGGGACAGCGACATGACGGCCTACGGCCCGAAGGCGCACCTGGGCTCGGCCGTCATCAACTGGGCGCCGTACTACATCAAGACCACCAAGGATGCCCTGGAAGGCACCTGGGCCACCGGCCAGGCCTGGTGGGGCGTCAAGGAAGGCGCGATCGACATGGTTTCCGTTGCCGCCGACGTGCCCGACGACACGAAGAAGCGCATCGACGAGATCAAGGCCGGCCTGAAGGACGGCACCTTCTCGATCTGGAAGGGCCCGATCGCCGACAACACCGGCAAGGAAGTCGTGGCCAAGGACACCATCGCCGACGACAAGTTCCTGGGCGGCGTGAACTTCTACGTCAAGGGCGTCGAAGGCAAGGTGCCGGGCGGCGACAAGAAGTAAGCTCGTGAGCGTGTGAAAGGGCCGCCCGTGGGCGGCCCTTCCTGTTTCAGTGACGACTGTTTTCCATGATCGAGCGACTGCACTGGCACCCGCTTGCCGCCGCCGATGCGGTGGCGCAGCCACCTGTTCCTGCCCGCCTGCTCGGCGAAGACCTCGTCCTCTGGCGCGACACTTCCGGCGCTGTCCATGGCTGGCCCGATGACGAGAAACTGCCCGCCTTGCGGGACAAGACCTTGCTGCAGGACCGGCCGCTGCTGGAGTCGCAAAGTCCCAAGTTGCTGCCGCTGGAGCTGCGGGCCGGACTGCACACCGCCGCCGACCGCGCATCCTCCGCCTACCGGCGTTATCTTTCCCGCCTGGGAATCACCTTCGGAGTCCGCTGATGGCCACCACCGTCCCTTCCATTGCCGCGGAGCGGCTGCCCGCCTTGCTGGCCGCGATGCCCAAGGCCGAACTGCACATCCACATCGAAGGCTCGCTGGAGCCGGAGCTGATCTTCGCGCTGGCCCAGCGCAACGGCGTGGCGATCCCGTATGCGAGCGTCGAGGAGTTGCGCCGCGCCTACGCCTTCACCAACCTGCAAAGCTTCCTGGACATCTACTACGCCGGCGCCAGCGTGCTGCTTCGGGAGCAGGACTTCCACGACATGGCGTGGGCCTACCTGCAGCGGGCCGCGGCCGACAACGTGGTGCGCGCCGAAATCTTCTTCGACCCACAGACGCACACGGCCCGCGGGGTGTCCATGGAGACGGTGATCAACGGGCTGCACCGCGCCTGCCAGGCAGCCAAGGCGCAGCTGGGCGTGGACGCCGAACTGATCCTGTGCTTCCTGCGCCACCTGAGCGAGGAAGACGCCTTCGCCACGCTGGAGCAGGCGCTGCCGCTGCGCGACAAGTTCATCGGCGTCGGGCTGGACTCCAGCGAGCTGGGCCATCCGCCCGAGAAGTTCGCCCGCGTGTTCGCGCAGTGCCGGCTGCATGGACTGCACCTGGTGGCGCATGCCGGCGAGGAAGGGCCGCCCGCCTACGTGTGGGCGGCGCTGGACGTGCTCAAGGTCGAACGCATCGACCACGGCGTGCAGTCGGCCAGGGACGGCGCGCTGATGGAGCGGCTGGCCAGGGACCGCATCCCGCTGACGGTGTGCCCGCTGTCGAATCTCAAGCTGTGCGTGTTCCCCACGCTGGCCGACCACAACCTGCGCGCCTTGCTCGACGCCGGCCTGGTGGCTACCGTCAATTCCGACGATCCGGCCTACTTTGGCGGCTACATGAACCAGAACTTCCTGCAGACTTTCGCCGCCACCGGCCTGGGGGCGCGGCATGCCTGGCAGCTGGCCGCCAACAGCTTCGAGGGCAGCTTCGCCGGGCCGGCCCGCAAGCGCGAGTACCTGGACCGCCTCGACGCCGCCTTCGCCACGATCGCCGCTGCGGCGTGACCCGGGCGCGGCCAGGCCGGCTACGCCGCGCCGGCCTCTTCGCGCTGCTGCTGCGGCGTGTCCGCCCGATTGCCGACGACGGAGGCGTACTGCGTGTCCCATTGCCAGGCCGCGGTCGCGGGGTTGGGCACGCACAGGTAGATCTCGTCCGCGGGATGCCCCGTCACCTGCAGCCCGCTGGAGCGCAGCATCGCCTCGATGCCCGCGTGGTTCGGCACCCACCAGTTGGTCGGGTCGCCCGAGAAGCGATGCTCGATGAAGGCCATTTTTGGCCAGCCGGGGTCCAGCAGCGGCTGCCGCTCGGTGATCGGGTGATCGGCCGTGTCGGGATAGACCTCCTTGCCCGGCAGCGCGAGCGTCTGGAACATCATCATGCGGCGCGTGCGCTGCGCCAGGATGTCCAGCGCCAGCAGCGGATAGCGCAGGTGGTAGAAGACGCCCATGAACCACACCAGGTCGAACTGCTCGTTGTCGCGCGCCAGGTCGTACACCTGCAGCTGGCGGAACTCCACGCGGTCCTGCAGCCCGAACTCCTGCGCCGCCCAGCGTGCCTGCGCCAGGTAGTGCGGGTCGATGTCGACGGCGAGCACCGAGGCCCCGCGCCTGGCCAGCTCGAAGCTGTAGAAGCCGGCGTTGCAGCCGACGTCGAGCACCCGCCAGCCGGACAGGTCTTCCGGGATCGCGCCCTTGACCTGCTCCCACTTGAAGCGCGGAAAGTCGCCGCCGATGAAGTGGTCGGGCACGGTCTGCAGCCCGCCGGGCAGATGCAGGTTGTGGAACCAGGGGCCGAGCGCATCGATCTGGCGCTGCTGCTGTTGAACACTGGCGGACATGGCCGTCTCCTGCATTCTCAGGCGGACACGCCGCTGAGCAGTTCCTGTGCGTGGGCTTCGAGTTCGGCGGCCCGGTGGGCCGCCGTGTGGTCGGCCAGGATGCGGGCGCGGGCGCGCTCGCTCAGGCGCAGCCGCTCGTCCTCGCCCATGGCCAGCGCGGCGAGCACGTCGGCCGTCTCGTCGGCCAGCAGGATCTCGCGGCCCGGCACCAGCAGCGTCTCCAGGCCGGCCCAGCGGTCGCTGATGATCGGCGTGCCGCAGGCCGCCGCCTCGAACAGCCGCACGCTGGGTGACCAGCCGGCGGCGATCATGTCGGCGCGCGTCACGTTCAGCGTGAAGCGCTGGCTGTTGTAGAAGCGCCGGTGCCGCGCCGGCGGCAGGTGCGGCTGGTACGTCACGTTCGCCGGCCAGGAGGCGGTGTCGGGATACTGCGGCCCGGCAATGACAAAGCGCCCCTGCGGCCGCTGCCGCGCTGGCGCCAGCAGGAAGCGGTCGACGCCGGGCTGCCGGTCGTCGCTGTAGGTGCCCATGTAGCCAAGATCCCAGGCGATGGGCTGCGGCTCGGGGTGGTACAGCTGCGGATCGAACGAGCAGTACAGCGCGCGCGCGCGTGGCGCGCCGAACTCGCACTCCAGCCGCCGCAGCGTCGGGCCGCCGGTGAACGACAGGTACAGGTCGTAGCCGGCGACCTGCGCGCGCGCCAGGTAGGCGCACTCGTCGCGCGCGAGCCTGGCCAGCGTGACTGGCGTGTCGATGTCGTAGAAGGTCTTGATGCCGCCGGCTTGCTCCTGAACCCAGTCGCCGACCGCGATGCCGTCGGGAACGTAGGAGCCGACGATCACCAGGTCGGCGTCGTGCACCGCGCCGGCATGCCGCTGGCGCAGTTCGTCCAGGCTGTCGTAGAGCACCGTGCGGCCATACGGCGGATGGGGCAGGTCGCGATTCTCCGCGTACCAGGGCCGGTCGCGCTCCAGGAACAGCACGTCGTGGCCGCGCTGGGCCAGTTCCCGCACCAGCGCGCGAAAGGTGGTGGCGTGTCCGTTGCCCCAGGACGAGGTGATCGACAGGCCGAGCACGACGATCCTCATGCCGCCGCCTCCACTGGCTGCGGCGCGCAGCCTTGCAGCACGGCATCGAACTGCGCGGCGCGGTGCGCGTAGGTGTGCTCGGCCAGCACCCGGCGGTACGCGGCCCGGCCGATGGCGTGTGCGCGCTGCAAGTCCAGCGCCCGCACGTGACCGGCGACTTCCGCGCCGTCGCGCGCCACCAGCATTTCGGCGCCCGGCTCGAAGAAGGTCTCCAGTCCTTCCCAGGCATCGGTGATCAGGCAGGCGGCCGCACCGGCCGCCTCGAACACCCGCGTGGCCGGCGAAAAGCCGTAGCGCGCCATGCTCTCGCGGCTGACGTTCAGCACGGCCAGCGGCGTGCAGTTGAAGGCGTTGTGGTCGGCGGTGTAGACATGGCCCAGGTAGTTCACGTTGGCCGGCATGTCCTTGTCGCCCCAGCCGCTGCCGCCCAGCATGAAGCGGCGCTCGGGCAGCGCCGCGGCGGCGCGCAGGAAGAACTCCTCCACCCGCGCCTCCCGGTCGGGCAACCGGTTGCCCAGGAAGCCGAGGTCGCAGGCAAAGCGCGGCTGCGGCGGCACCGGAAAGTGCGTGCCGGGATCGAGCGCGTTGTAGATCGGCACGCAGTCGCGCGCGCCGAGCGCCAGGTAGGCGCCGCGCACCGGCTCGCCCCCACCGTAGGTGAGCACCAGGTCGTAGCGCGGAATCAAGGGCCGGAAGGCGTCCTGCTGGTTGCCGTGGACGCGGTCCAGCGTGGCGGGCGCGTCGACGTCCCAGAAGGCGACCAGGCAGCCGTTGCCCTGCAGCTGCAGCACGGCGCGCTCCAGCAGTTCGTCGTGCACGCCGACGCCACTGGCCTTGATGACCAGGTCGTTGCCGCGCGCCTGCTCCACCGTGCGCAGCACCTCGGCTTCGGATTGCGCGGAGTAGACGACAACCCTGGCCCAGGACGGGTCGGGCATGTCGCGGTGCCGCTGGCGCTCGAACGCGTCCGGCTCGTAGAAGGTGACGCGATGGCCGCGCTCGTGCAAGGCGCGCACGATGCCGCGGTAGTAGGTGGCGGCGCCGTTCCAGTAGGCCGAAACCAGGCTGGAGGCGAAGAAGGCGATGTTCATGCGGGAAGCTCCATGGTCAGCGCTTGCGGCGGGCCCAGCTCGGCGTAGATCGCCAGCAGTTCGTCGACGCGATGCGCACAGGTGTGGCGCGCCAGGATGGTCTGGCGGCCGTGTTCGGCGAGCGAGCCGGCCAGTTCGGGGTCGCCCAGCACGGCGCGCAGCTGTTCGCGCATTTCGCGGCCGTTGCGGGCCACCAGGAAGTCGGCGCCCGGCGTGAATAGGTTCTCGCTGTCGTTCCAGGGCGCCGACACCAGCGGGATGCCGCAGGCCAGCGCCTCGAACACGCGGATGGTCGGGATGCCGGGCAGCGCCGCCACGTAGGGACGGCGCGGCACGTGCACCGTCACGCCGTGGCGCGCGAACACCTGCGGCGCCTGGTGGTTGGGCAGCCAGCCCGCGTAGCCGATGCCGGCGTCGGCCAGGCTGGCCAGGGCCTGCTGCGGATAGCGCACGCCGTGGATGCGGGCCCGCAGTTCCAGAGCCTGGACCGGCTCCAGCAGGAACTCGTGCAGTTCGGCGGTGCGTTCATCGTCGCCCCAGTTGCCGATCCACACCAGGTCGCCTTCGCGCGCCGTCCCGGGCAGGGGATGGAACACGCGGTGGTCGGCGGCCTCGTGCCAGGTCCAGGCGCGCTGCGCCCAGCCCTGCTTGCGGTACAGGTCGCGGATCACGTTGCCGAAGGCCAGCACGCCGTCGTAGTGGCGCAGGTCGTAGCCGGCCATGCCGTCGGGGTCGGTCACGCAGCGGTGGTGCGTGTCGTGGAACAGCAGGCGGTAGCCGGGGTTGGCGTGCCGGTGCAGCCCGATCGCCTTGACCAGCGCATGCGCATTCCACTCGTGCACCAGCACCAGGTCGGCGCCGGCCAGGGCCGCCTCGAGGTTCAGCGCTTCCAGCCGGTAGCGGATGCTGCGCAGCGACGGGTAGGCGCGGGCGAAGCCCTGCAGCGGCGCCTGTCCGTGCTCGGCCAGCAGGTTCTGCAGGCTCCAGGCGTCGTGCGGCTCGTAGACGTCCACTGCATGGCCGCGCGCGATCAGGTCGCTGCACACGCCGCGCAGGAAGTGCGCGTTGCCGTGGTTCCAGTCGGACAGCAGCGAGTGGCAGAACACGACTACGCGCATGCCGGCTCCTCTGCCGGCGCGGCGGCGAAGCGGGGTTGCAATTGCGCGTAGGCCGCCAGGTAGCCGTCGCACTGGCGAGCGGGCGTGAAGTGCTGCGCCCGCACCAGCGCCGCCCGCGCCAGCCGGGTGCGCAGCGCCGGCTGGGCGATCAGGCGCGCCAGCGTCGCCTGCAAGGCCGGGTGATCGTCCGGCGCCACGTAGAGCGCCGCGGGCCCCCAGATCTCGCGCAGGCTGGCGATGTCGCCCAGCACCAGGGCGCAGCCGCTCAGCGCCGCTTCCAGCACCGACAGGCCGAACGGCTCGTAGCGCGCCGGCAGCGCGTAGATCCCCGCGCTTGCCATTTCGGCGGCCAATGCTTCCGGCGGCAGGTCG
>NZ_JAQGLS010000079.1 GCF_028292805.1 Ramlibacter sp.
GGCGGCGCGCGCGAAGCGGCGCTGGAGCAGGCGGTGCGGGCCCTGTCGCAGTCGGTGCAGGCGTTGACCGCCAGGGCCTGATCGTGGCGGATCACCAGGGCGCCACCACGACCGAAGCCGTCGCTGCCGATGCGGCAAGCCGAGTCGGGGAGGAGCCCGGCGCGGCCGGGGCGCCCTTCGCCCGTCAGTATCCGGGCGAAGGCCGCCAGTACGCCATCGGCATGGGCGTGCTGCGTGCGGCGGCCACGCCGCATGAGCGCAAGGCCGACGAACCCCTTTACCGGTCGTTGCGAATCTACGCCGTCGATCCGGCGCACACACGCCTGGAAGGCGCCGTGGCCAACGTCAACGTGGCGTACGAGCCGCTGGAACCTGGCCCGGTGGGCAAGCTGATCGCCGTGGACGACACCGACCCCACCGGCCGCGCGCGCCGCAAGGCCGACCTCGACGAGCGGAACGTGCTGATCGCCGACGGCTATGAGCCATCGCTGTCGGACCCACGGTTCCACCAGCAGATGGTGTATGCGGTGTGCAGCAATGCGTATTCCGCTTTCCGCACGGCACTGGGGCGCACGCCTTCCTGGAGCTTCGGCGGCCCGGACGAGCCTGCCCGGCTCATCGTGCGACCGCACCACGCCAGGATGCGCAACGCCTACTACGAGCGCGTCGACAACCGCGGCGAGCTGCACTTCGGCTATTTTCCCGCCGGTGAACACCCGACCGACAGAACCATGGCCGGGGGCATCGTGTTCACCTGCCTGTCTCACGACATCGTGGTGCACGAGATGACCCACGCGCTGCTGGACGGGCTGCGCGCGCACTTCATGGTCCCCACCAACCCGGACGTGATCGCCTTTCACGAGGCCTTCGCGGACCTGGTGGCCGTCTTCCAGCATTTCAGCTACCCCGACGTGGTGCGCAGCGCGATCCGGCAGTGCCGCGGCGCGCTGGAACAGGCGGCGCTGCTGGCCCAGGTCGCGAGCCAGTTCAGCCGCGCCACCGGCCGACAAGGACCGCTGCGCACCGCGCTCGAGCACGGCGAACACCGCGAGTACCGGGACGACCTGGAGCCCCACGCCCTGGGCGCCGTTCTGGTGAGCGCGATCTTCGAAGCCTTCAGCACGGTGTTCCGCCGCAAGACCGAAGCCATCGTGCGCCTGGCCACCGGCGGCACCGGCGTGCTGCCGCCGGGCGAATTGCCGCATGACCTGCAGCAGTTGCTCGCCGCCAAGGCCGGCAAGCTCGCCAGCCAGTTCCTTGCGATCTGCATCCGCGCCATCGACTACTGTCCGCCAACCGGGATGATGTTCGGCGACTACCTGCGGGCCCTGATCACCGCGGACTACGACCTGGTGCCCGACGATCCCTGGGACTACCGCGGTGCTCTGGTGGATGCATTCTGGCGACGCCGGATCTACCCGCGCACGTCCCAGCATCTCTCGCAGGATTCACTGCTGTGGCAAGGTCCCCGCGTCGACCTGCCGCCGGTGGCCGGCCTGGATTTCGCCACCTTGCGGTTCCAGGGCGACCCGGCCCAGGCCGCCAGCGTCGAGGAGCTGCGCCGGCAAGCGGCGGCGCTCGGGCACTTCGTCACCGAGCGCGAGCGGCTGGAGGAATTCGGGCTGGCGGCGCAGGACGATCCGCGGTTGGGCCCGAACGCGGTCGGCTTGCCCACCGTGGAGTCCATCCGCACGGCCCGGCGCGCCGGCCCGAACGGCCAGATCGTGTTCGACCTGGTCGCGGAGATCACACAGGCAATGCATGTCGCGCCCACGGCCGATGGCCCCGGCTTCACGCACCACGGCGGCTGCACGGTGCTTCTTTCGCCCAAGGGGGAAGTGCGCTATGTGGTTCTCAAAAGCGTGCTCGGCGCGGGGCGCGTCGATCGTCGCCGCGACTTCCTGATGACGAACCTGGGGCAGCGGTTCTGGCGGGTCGATGGCGACCGGCTGCAGCCCCGCGGCAGCGTCTTTCGGTTGATGCACGAGATTTGACTCGCATTCTGCAGGAGACGCACAAGGAAGCGCGCGCTTTCCACGTTTCGGCCTTCTGCCAGCAAACCCTTCCTTCCACTGCGCAACAGAGGCCCGATACTCGAGCTTGGCTCGGCGAGTTGCAGCGATGCGTGTCGGCTCTCGTGAGACCGTGCGATCGATTCGACCGCTGCCCGAAGGACAAGTACTCCCCCTTGTACTCCTGCACCATCCTCACCGCTCGCTCGCGGGCCTCGTCCGGCTCGCGGCTCATGGCTCATGGCTCATGGCTCATGGCTCATGGCGAACAGCAATTTTTTCATGCCGCACGGCTCATCGCGCGCTGCCTCAGACGCCCCAGTGCGGAATGCGGTGGGCGCCGAGAGACACGGCGATGTTCTTGGGCTCGAGAAAGGCATCGTAGCTCCAGGTGCCGCCCTCGCGGCCGGTGCCGGAGGCCTTGGTGCCGCCGAACGGCTGCCGCAGGTCGCGCACGTTCTGGCTGTTGACGAAGCACATGCCGGCCTCGACCGCAGCCGCCACCAGGTGGGCGCGGCCGACGTTCTCGGTCCAGACATAGCTGGCCAATCCGTAGGCGATGTCGTTGGCAATACGGATCGCATCCGCCTCGTCGTCCAACGAAGTCAGGCAGGCCACCGGCCCGAAGATCTCTTGCTGCGCGATCTGCATGCGGTTGTCGACGTTGGCAAAGACGGTGGGCAGCACAAAGTTGCTCTTCTTCACGCGGTCCGTCAGATCCGGTGCGCCGAGGCCGCCGCACATCAGGGTCGCGCCTTCCTGGGGCCCGGCTCGATGTAGCTGCGCACCTTGGCCAGGTGCGCCTGCGAGATCATCGGGCCGATGATGGTCTTCTCGTCGAGCGTGCCGTACACCGTTCCGCTCAGGCGGGACGGGGCGACATCGAACTCGAGATTGCAGTGGCTCATGCGGGGACATTCATGGAGACGGGGGTCTTGAAGCAGCCGCGCACGCGATCCACCAGCGCCACGACGTCTTCGGGGATGCGGTCGCCACGCCAGGCCACGTGCTGGTCGGGCCGCGACAGCACGAAGGCGTGGCGGTAGATGCCGGCGGCTTCCGGGGAGCGCACGTCGAGCATCACCAGCGGCACGCTCCGGCGCGCGGCGGCCTCCAGCAGTGGCGTCGCGTCGGCTGCGGGGTCCAGGCACAGCAGGGTGTAGTCCGGGCCCATCGCGTCATACAACGAGCGGCCGTCTTCCAGCCAGATGTGCGGCGTGCGGCAACCAGGCACGGTGGAGGGTGTGAACTGGTCCATCGAGTAAGCCGGCGGCGCCTCGCCGTCGTAGGCGATCAGGCTGGACGCGTCGTAGTAGTAACCGAAGTTCAACCCAGCGCAGCAGTACTGCTTGACGTTCAGGTCGTACAGCGCACGACCGGCGGCGGCGCGCGCCGCCTCCCCCCCGGGACCCGGCTCCTCGATACCCACCGGCACGCCCTCGCGCTCCTTCTGCAGCGCCAGGGCATGGTTCATCGCGAAATTCGAAACCTGCTCGGTGATCGGCAGGCGTTCGGACTCATAGGCGCCCAGGATGGCTTCACCGCCCCAGCCATTCAGCCGCGCGGCGAGTTGCCAGGACAGGTTCATGGCATCGGCGATGCCGGCGTTCATGCCGTACCCCGCCATCGGGATCCACAGGTGCGACGCGTCGCCGCAGATGAACACCCGCCGGTCGCGGAACTTGTCGGCCACCAGCCGCCGGCCTGTCCAGTCTTCCTTGGAGAGGATCTCGTACTTGAAATCGGCACCGACACCGAGGATGGTGCGGATGGCCCAGTCGCGGTCGACCGCGTCGAAGTCGGTTTCGTCGGCTCGCAGGTAGTTGTGCAGCAAAAAGGTTTGCTTCCCATCGATGGCATAGACGTTGCCGCTGCGCCGAGGATTGAGCGAGAAGGTGGCCCACGCCGGAGGGTGCGTCGAGCGTTGCAGCAGGTCGGGCGCGCGGAAGTACGTGGACTGCACGCGGCCCACGACATCCGTTCCGGCGAGCCTGGCACCGATGGCCTTGCGCACTGCCGAACGGGCGCCATCGCAGCCGACCAGGTATTCGCACCGGATCTCGACCGCTTCGCCCGTGTCCAGGTGGACGCCGCGCGCGCACACGCCGTCGATGTCCTGGGTGAATTCATCGATGCGCGTGCGGTTCAGGATGCTCACGCCGGGCGTCGCCTCCGCATGCGCAAAAAGGACAGGCTCCAGGTAAATCTGGTTGATGCGGTGCGGCGGCTCCGGCGTCGGCCACCAGCCGTCGGGCCCGCTCTTGTCGGTGTAGCGGTCCTGGCGCGAGGGAATGTGGATGCGCGACAGTTCCTCGCCGGTGAACGTCGTCCGGTACGAAACGTCGTTCGCATGGTCGGCAGGCAGCCCGGAGTCACGCAGTGCCCTGGCCACGCCCAGGCGGCGGAAGATCTCCATCGAGCGGGCCGAGACGTGGTTGCACTTCACGTTAGGCGGCTCACCGCGGTAGCGCGTTTCGGCGACCACCACCGAAACGCCGCGCTGGGCGAGGTCCATCGCTAGCGTCAGGCCCACGGGGCCCGCGCCGACGACCAGCACGCGGGCCTGGAAATTCATGCTCATGTTCTGGCCGGGTGGAAGCAGTCGCTGTTCATCAGGTGGTGGGCTCGGCGAGTCCGACGATGTCTTCGCAGAAGACGAGCTCCTCGTCGCCGCCAGCAAGTCGGGCGTTCAGCCAAAGGCCATCGCCGACGTTCTCCAGCACCTCGGCATTGGTGCCGTCCTTGAGCCGGATCACTTGGCCCGGTTCGACTTCAAGCAGGTTCAGCATGGCGTGTTCCTAGAAGAAAACGGTGAGGTTCTTGGCGAGCAGCACGTTCTGGTGGATGCGGATCTCGCGGTCGGCCAGCTTCCAGCCGTCGGCGGTCTGGCGCACGCGGTCGAGGCGATCGCCCACGAAGAAGTACTCCTCGTACTCGCAGCGGTTTTGATAGATGAGGAAGCGGCTTGTCACCTCGACTTCGAGCTCACCGCCCGCATTCATTTCAATCGCCTTCAACTGCACGTTGCTGACCATGCGGCAGACGCGCGACAGCGGCTCCTCGGCCCAGTGCACGCCGGTGAGGATCTGCTCGGCGCGCTTGCCCAGCGACCACTTGCCCTCGTTGAACCAGCTCATCTGCTCTTCGCGCTTCGTGAGTTCGCGCTTCGCGTGCTCGCCGAATTTCACGTTGAACTCCATCGGCATGAAGTAGCGCAGATCTTCGGCCAGCGTGTCGAGCCATTCGGTGAAGCGCCGCTCGTCAAGGAGGTTGGCTTCGTCGTACAGGAATTCCTCTATCTCGCGCTTGGTCTCGTAGTAGCGGCTGTCGCGCGCTAGGCGGGGTGCGGCGGCAACGGGGGCCGTGGCTTCGGCAATTTCAGACATGTTCTTTGCTCCCGGAGAGGTCTCAAGCTTTGGGTTGCAACGGCCCGCCCTGGTGCGAGAAGCAACCGACATCGATCACCGTGCCCGAGATCGTGGCGGCGTCGTCGGACAGGAGGAACGCGACGGCATTGGCGAGGTCGCGGCCCGTGGCCGGCCGCCCGGCCACGGTGCCCTGTGCACCCTTGCGCAGGAAGGCGTCGACGTCGCCGCCGAAACGGCCGACGCTCATGCCGGACACGATGCCGCCGCCACCGGGAATCGCGACGTTGACGCGCACGCGATCGTGGAAATGGTCGTACGCCATTGCCATGCTCAGCGCGACGATGGCGCCCTTGCTGCAAGCGTAGGCGGCCATGTTGGGCTTGCCGTAGCCGGCGCCGGAGCCGATGTTGACGATCGAGCCGCCACCCGCACGGATCATGTGCGGCAGCGCGGCGCGGCTCATCAGGTAAGTGCCCTTGACGTTGACGTCGAAGATCTTCTCGAACACCGACTCGTCGGTGGTGAGGACGGTGCCGAGCGGGCCGATGGCGGCGTTGTTCACGAGGCCATGTACGGCGCCGTACTTCACCACGGCATGGTCGACGACGCGGCGGACGTCGGCCGCTTCGGAGACGTCCGCTTCCAGCACATCGGCCTTGCAGCCGGCTTGCTCCAGTTCCTGCAGCACGGACTCCATGCCCCTGGCGGTGCTGGATACCTGGGGCTGCGCCAGACCGAAGGCCACCACCTGGTGTCCACGGCGCGCCAGTTCGACCGTGATGGACTGGCCCAGTCCGAAGGTTCCGCCGGTGACGATGACGACGGCCATGCGCTACTCGGCGAAGCTCGCCGGCTCCTTGTCCTTGCGGCCCAGCAGCGTGTCCCAGTCGGCGCCGTTCATGTAGTCGCGCCAGCGGCGGTAGAACTGTCGCGGGTTTTCTTCGCTGACCTGGACGCTGACGTTGCCGGGCACGGGCCCGTCGGTGCTCACCTTGCCGAGCGACTGCGTGTAGTTGAACGGGTAGCGCCGGGCGATCACGCCGCGGCTGCCGGCCGTGGCGTAGTTCCAGTTCTCCATATCGTCCTGCTCGGTCATGCCGGCCGGGCCGGAATAGCGCATGTAGTAGGTACGCAGGAAATCCTTGACCTCCTGCGGAGCGTCGGCGTCCACCAGGAAAAAGCGCCAAGCTTCGGTCGACTCCGGTCCGTGCGGATGCCACACGCACAGGTTGCGCGGCTGGTTGCCGTGGAAGGACACGTTGGGGAAAATGGTGCCCACGAACGGTACGAGCCGGTTGCGGTCGGCCCCGAGGCGTTCCTTGCG
>NZ_JAQGLS010000098.1 GCF_028292805.1 Ramlibacter sp.
GCTGGCCGGAATGTCGTTCTTCCTGTTCGGCGCCGGGCCCATCATCTGGACCATCACGACGACCACGCTGCGCCAGAGCGTTGACGCCGCACGGCCTGCTGGACCGGGTCGGCGCGGTGTTCCCGACCGCGTCAACGCCGGCGCCGGACCGGTCGGTGCCGCGCTCGGCGGGAGCGTCGGCGCCGTCCGGGCGAAGCGGCCTGCCGGTGGCTGGCTTTTGCCGGGTTCGCGCTGCAGGCGGTCGTCGCCCTGGCCTCCCGCGTCAGCGGGCCGCGCCGCTTGCCCGCGTGAACGGGCCTTTCAGGTCAGTCGCCGGAGCCAGAGCACCGACAAAGTTGCCCCAGCCACCCGCGAGCAGCGCCGTCAGGCCGGTCAGCTCGGTCTCGCGCCGCACCACCTGCAGCCGCGAGCCCCGGGTCTGGTAGACGCTACGCCGCTTTTCCGCCGTGCCGGCATGGTGGTACTCGCCGCCAGTCCGGCGCGCCACCTCGCGCAGGGTGGGCTCGTCGAGCTTGAGCTAGATCGGCATGCCCTCGGACGTGGCGACCTCGCCGTCGACCGTGCCCAGCCCCACCACGTGGATGCGCATGCCGCGGTCGGCCGCCATCTTCGGCGCCGCCAGCGTGTCGAAGCCGGTGGTGCTGCGGCCATCGCTCAGCAGGATGATCGCGGCGGACTGGTACGAGCCCGGCGCCACCGGCGTGACCTGCCGCGGCGGCGGCCTGGCCTTGTCATCGAGGCTGCGGCCCTGCCGCTTGCCGCCAAACGTCATCTCGCCCAGGGCGATCCCGTGCTCGGGGAACAGTTCCGCCAGGCACAGCAGTGATGGCGTTGCCCACCGCGGTGCCCGTCTGCATCTGCAAGGCGTCGATGCCCGCCACCAGCGGCGCGCGCTCCAGCGTCGCGGCCTGGGCCACCTGGGTGCTGCCGGCGAAGGTGACCAGGCCCCCTTCGATGTTGTCCGGCAGCTCGCGCAGGAACAGCTTGGCGGCCTCCTGCGCGGCCACCAGCCGGGTCGGCTTGACGTCGGTCACGCGCATGCTCAGCGACACGTCCATGGCCAGCATGATCGACGAGCGCGCCCACGGCAGCGGCACCCGCGCCACCGGCCGCGCCGCGGCGAGCGTCATTGCGCAGAACGCCAGCAGCAGCAGCGCCGGTGGCACGTGCCGCCGCCAGCCGGAGCCGACGGCCGCAGCCCGCACGACGGTGAGGCTGCTGTAGCGCACGGCCTGCTTGCCCGCCGGCGCAGCAGCCACAGGTACAGCGCCGGCAACAGCCCAATCGCCAGCATCAGCCAGAGGAACTGGGGCCACAGGAAGAACATCGGTGGTGCCTGGCGCAGCTCGTGCCGTGTGGCAGGCGATGGCTGCCGGCGGCGCGGGGCACGATCTCCCGCAGTGCAGCAACATCGTTCCCCGAAACCGGAAGGTTGGCAACCGGGGCGCGGAGCGCCGCGCCGCGACAGGGTAGAGTCGGGACGCGTGCGAATGGGTCCCGGCCGGAGGCCCGTCGACGCGAAGGAGGATTTCCATGTCTGACCAGCCCGTGATCAAGGACCTGGACGATGCCGGGCGCCGCGGCGTCAACAGCGCGGCGGCGCTGGCCCGCGAGCAACTGAAGTACGCCCAGGTGCTGGCGCAGGAGGCCGTGCCGCCGGGCACGCAGCCCGACCCCCAGCTGCTGGCCGCGCTGCTTGCCGCCATCGCGTCGAACTACGCGGCGGTGAAGTAGCCTGCACCGGCAGCGGGCGTGCCGCCGGCCCGCCGGGCGCCCCGCGATGGGTGTGTAAAATTCGAAGCTGCATCCCAAGGCGAGGCGCGCGGGCTGCACTGGCGATTCCCGCACGCCGCCTTCCCACCATTCGCAGTATGCCGACCATCGAAGTCAAGCCAGTGACAGCTGCCGCCACCGCGCCGTGCGCGTCGCTGGAGCAGTGATGGCGCCAGCAGCCGCGCCGCGCCTGCGCATCGCGCTGGTGGCCGACGAGCTGACCCGCATCGGCCTTCAGCCCGATTGCGAGCTGCGCAACCTGACGCCGCTGAACTGGCGTTGGCTGCTGCGCACCTGGCGGCCGGACATCGTGCTGGTGGAGTCGGCCTGGGCCGGGGTGCGCAACAGCTGGAAGTACTGCATTGCGGCGTATTCCGACGTCCCGCGCCGCTCCAACCGCAAGCTCGAGCAAATGGTCGCGTTCGCCCGCGGCCGCGGCATCCCCACCGTTTTCTGGAACAAGGAGGATGGCGCGCATTTCGACCGCTTCATCAAGAGTGCCTGCCTGTTCGACCACGTCCTGACGGTGGACGAGAACTGCCTGCCGCGCTACCGGGCGATGCTTCCGCCCGCGGCGACCGTCGGCACCATGATGTTCCCCGTGCAGCCGCTGCACCATGCCTTTACCGGCTTTCGCTTCGAAACCCGCCGCGCGAACTTCCTGGGCAGCTACAGCCACCACATCCACGACCGGCGCCGCGAACGCCAGCGGCTGCTGTTCGAGCCGGCGGCGGGAATCCTGGGGCTGACGGTGTTCGACCGCAATTCGGACCGCAGCTCGGCCAACTACCGCTATCCGCAGCTGGCCGGCATGGAGGTGCGGCCGGTCGTGCCCGTCGACCGGACCGGGGCCATCTACCGTGAATTCGTCGCTTCGCTGAACGTCAACACGGTGGAAGACTCGCCCACGATGATCTCCCGGCGGCTGATGGAGATCATGGCCTGCGGCGGCATCGCGGTCACGACGCCGGCATTGAGCATCGAACGCCATTTCGCCGGCCTGGTGCTGGCGATCGACAGCGAGGCCGAGGCGACCGAGCAGTTCGAGCGCCTGCGCCACGGGCCGTCGGCCGACGACCTCGAGCGCGCCCGAGCCGCAGCCGACCTGGTGGCCAGGGAACACACCTGGGCCAGCAGGCTGGTCCACCTGCGCCGGCTCGCGGGCCTGGCCGGCTGAACGAGCCTGTGAGCGTGGCGGCCGCGGCCGCCTGCGGTCAACTGCCCTTGCGCCGCTCCAGGCTGATGCCGACCGCGTCGACCACTTCCTGGGCCGGGGCCAGCTGCTCGCGCAGGCCCTGGAACTCCTTGTGCGCCACGAGGACGGCGACGACGTCGGCGCCCTGCAATGCTTCCTCGAGTTCCACCAGCGGGTAGTCCTGGAGCGACCGTGGCAGGGCCAAAACATTCGGCTCCACCACCAGCAGGCGCGCGGATGTCGAGCCGGCCAGTTGCTCGGCGATGTGCAGGGCCGGGCTTTCGCGCAGATCGTCGATGTTCGGCTTGAACGCCAGTCCCAGCACGGCAACCTTGACCTGGTCCTCGGGCGTGCCGGCGGCCACCTTGCGGTCGATCGCGCCGCGGATCTGCCCCAGCACCCAGCGGGGCTTGCCGTCGTTGACTTCACGGGCCATCCTGATCAGCGGCGCCTGTTCCGGCGTCTTGTCGACGATGAACCAGGGATCCACCGCGATGCAGTGGCCGCCGACGCCGGCGCCGGGCTGCAGGATGTTCACGCGCGGATGCCGGTTGGCCAGCTGGATCAGCTGCCACACGTTGATGTCCAGCTTGTCGCAGATCAGCGAGAGCTCGTTGGCGAAGGCGATGTTGACGTCGCGGAAGGCGTTCTCGGTCAGCTTGCTCATCTCGGCCGTGCGGGCGTTCGAGAACAGCAGGTCGCCGGTGACGAAGATGCGGTAGACCTCGGCGGCGCGCTGCGAGCAAGCCTCGGTGAGGCCGCCGATGATGCGGTCGTTGTCCACCAGTTCGCGCACGACGTGCCCAGGCAGCACACGCTCGGGGCAATAGGCCACGTGCACGTCCACTTCGCCTTCACTGCCGGGGGTGGGAAAGCGCAGGTCGGGGCGCGCCGCGGCGAGCCATTCGACCATCTGCTCGGTGGTGCCGACCGGCGAGGTCGACTCGAGGATGACGATGTTGCCGCTCGCCAGCACCGGGGCGATCGACTCGGCGGCCGAGCGGACGTAAGTCAGGTCGGGCTCGTGGTTGCGCTTGAAAGGCGTCGGCACGGCGATCAGGAACGCGTCGGCGGCTTCCGCCCGGGTGGTCGCGCGCAGGTAGCCTTCGGTCACGGCCGCATGGACGATCATGTCCAGCTCAGGCTCGACGATGTGGATCTCGCCCCGGTTGATGGTGTCGACCGCGCACTGGTTGATGTCGACCCCGATCACCCGCTTCTGGCGCGATGCGAACATCGCCGCCGTGGGCAGGCCGATGTAGCCCAGTCCGATCACGGAAATGGTGTTGAGGCTGGATTTCTTCATTCGAATTGACCTGGTTCACTCACTGCGTCGACGATGCGCTCGCAAGCGTTGCCGTCGCCGTAGGGATTGTGGGCGTAGCTCATGCTGTCGTAGGCCGCGCCGTCGGACAGCAAGGTGGCGACCGCATCGACGATCGCGCGGGTGTCGGTGCCGACCAGGCGCACCGTGCCGGCGTCCACCGCCTCCGGCCGCTCGGTGGTGTCGCGCATCACGAGCACCGGCTTGCCCAGCGACGGCGCTTCCTCCTGGATGCCTCCCGAATCGGTCAGGATCAGGTGCGACCGGTCCATCAGGTAGACGAAGGGCAGGTAGTCCTGCGGCTCGATCAGGTGCACGTTGCCGCGGTTGCTCAGGATGCGGTTGACCGGTTCGCGCACGTTCGGGTTGAGGTGGACCGGGTACAGGAAGTCGGCGTCCGGGTAGCGGCTGGCGAGCTCGCCGATGGCGGTGCAGATGCGCTCGAAGCCGTCGCCGAAGTTCTCGCGCCGGTGCCCGGTGATCAGCACCAGCCGGGCGCCGGCGCGCAGCATCGGAAAGCCCGCTGCCAGTGAACCGCGCAGCGAGGCGTCGCTGTCCAGGCGCTGCTTGACCAGCAGCAGCGCATCGATCACGGTGTTGCCCGTCACGTGGATGGCCGACGGGGCCACGCCTTCGGCCAGCAGGTTGGCGCGCGAGCGTTCGGTTGGCGCGAAATGAAGCCGCGCCAGCGCCCCCGTCAGCTTGCGGTTGGCCTCTTCCGGCCACGGCGAATACAGGTTGCCGGTGCGCAGGCCCGCCTCCACATGGCCCACCGGGATCTGCTGGTAGTAGGCGGCGAGGGTGGAGGCGAAGGTGGTGGAGGTGTCGCCGTGGACCAGCACCAGGTTGGGACGGTAGTCCTTGAGCACGGGCTCGATGCGGGTGAGGATCTCGCTGGTGATGCCGGACAGGCTCTGGCCGGGGCGCATGATGTCCAGGTCGAAGTCGGGCCTGATGCCGAACAGCTCCAGCACCTGGTCCAGCATCTGGCGGTGCTGGGCCGTGACGCAGACCCGGGACTCGATCTCAGGGCGTCGGGCCAGGGCCTTGACCAGCGGGGCCATCTTGATGGCTTCCGGGCGGGTTCCAAAAATCGTCAGTATCTTCATCAAGTTACGCAAGCAGTGCAGCGATGGCAGGGGCGAGGAAAATGCGTCGGCTGGGGACGGGGCCCGCCGGCGGCAGCGGAGCAGGGGCGCATCGCGCACGCATCGGGTGCGCGATGCAGCCGCACCGGCGCTCGCCGGCGCGGCGCCCGGCAGCGGCCATTGTAGGTCGGCGCCAACAGCCGGGTCGCCAGGCTCAGCGCGGCGGAGCGGTGAGTTCCTCCATCAGGTCGGACTCGGGGGAGGTCGCCGACCAGCCCGGGCGGGTCCAGACCAGGCCGCCGATCGCCCCCGGGACGTCGAGCGCCCGGTAGAAGCTTCCGTTCAGCTGGGTCTTGGCGATCAGGTGATGGCGGAACTGGCGGTACAGCGTCGCATTGGGCGCGCTGCGATTGGCCGCGGCCCAGAAGTCGTCGAGACGGCCCTGGTACGTCAATCCGGGCATGTCGTACAGCGAGGTCCCGCAGGCGATGGTGGGCCTGCCGTGGTGCAGCGCCGAGAGCCCGACCGTGCTGTTGATCACGACCACCCCGCGCGCGTGCGTCAGCAGCGTGGGCAGGTGCTGGTCGTGGATGTAGACGACCCGCTCGCGCACCTTGGCGGCACGCGCGCAGGTGCGGATGAAGCGCGAGTAGCTGCGGTAGCCGCGGTCCATGGGGTGGTGCTTGAACACCAGCAGCGTGTCCTTGGGGGCGTGGTGCGCGAACGAGTGGATGGTGGCCGCGATGAATGCCTCGACACCGCTGACGTCGCCATGGACGGTCACCTGGGCGTCGTTGTGCACCTGCAGCGGCGCCAGGAAGAAGCGTCGGCTGAAGTAGGTGATGAGCCGCGTCTCCTGGCCGCGCTCCTTCCACCGGTACCAAAGCTTGCGCCAGGCGGAGCGCACCCAGGGAATCGCTTCGGTCAAGGCCAGCGGCCGATGGTGGACGTAGTCGGGGAAGAAGGGCTTGCCGAGCGCGCCGGCCAGGAAGTAGCCGCAGCCGCAGCGCACCATGGCCCAGTAGGTGTTGCCGACCGCATGCCGGGACGGAACCGACGGCAGGCGCTCGCGGTAGGCCTGCGAGATCCGCGGCAGCTTCGAATAGCCGTTGACCCCGTAGCGCTCCAGGGTGACGTAGTCCGGGCGGACGTAGCCCTCCTCGAACACCCAGACTTCCACGTTCATGCGGGTGGCCAGCGTGCGCGCCTGCTGGTGGATCGGTCGGCAGTCGCCGAACAGGAAGATCACGTCGATGCGCAGTTCCAGCAGGCGCTGTTCCAGCCATTTGGGCCACTCGGCCATGGTGCCCCGGTAATTGAGCGCGCCGCGCCGGAAGTACAGCCAGTCGCCGGCGTTGAAGTTGACCTTGGTCACGTGGGCGCCCGCGCCGCGCAGGTCGTCGGCCAGGCGCGCGAAGAAGGGACCGACGGGCCCCTGCAGCAGCAGCACCTTCTTGCCCGCGAGAGCCTGGATCGACTGGTTGATCATTGCCTCGATTCACCAAGCCAGGCTTGGGCCAACACCTGTGCCTTGCGCCATTGCCGCCGGAAGAACCCGGTCCGCAGCCCTTCCAAGCCCCCCGCCGCCTCCAGAGCCTGGCGGCGCTCGACGATCCGGTGCAGCACGGACTCGCACGTGGTGTAGCCGTTCAGCTCCCAATCCCAATAGAAAGGGTATCGCAACAAGGCGCCGGCGACCAGTTGGTCCAGCGTCAGCCGACGGGTTCGTCGCGCGAAGGCGACGCCATCGTCAACAACGTCTTGCGTGAGCCCCCAGCCAGCGTAGAACGGCTGCCCATAGACCACGACCTGCTTGCCGCGCAACAGGGCATCGAAGCCGGCCAGCGAGGTCATCGTGTGCACCTCGTCGCAGCCGTCGATGCAGCTGACCACCGACAGGTGCGCCTCGATGCAGTCGGCGAATTCCCGTACCCGCTCCAGCCCCAGCCGGCCGGTCCGGTTGCCGCTCATGACGTCCGGGTGCGGCTTGTAGACGATATAGGCGTGCGGACTGGCCCGGCGGGCCGCCTGCAGCAAGCCGAGATTGGTGCGCACCTCGGTGCAGCCGAGCCGGATCGAGGCGTCGTCCTCCACCTGCCCCGGCACCAGCAGCACCCGCCGGCCCTGGGTCGGCCAGGCGGCGGCGGCGCGCGGCTCGAGGTTGTACTTGGTCAGGCCATGGGCGACGATGAAGGCGCGCACCGCGCGGGCGCGCTGCAGCTCTGCCGCGGCGAAATCGGCCGTGTTCAGCAGCAGCTCCAGCTCGGAGGGCCGGCTCGGGTCGAAGTAGATGCCGCGGCGGTCGAGCACCAGCGACAGCGGCCGGATCAGGTCCGAGCCGAGCCCGACCGAGCGCACGTAGCCGTCTTCCATCCGCACGGTTTCGGCACCGGTCCGGGCCGCCAGTTCGGCCAGGCCGGCCGGTGCGGCTGCGCCCCAGTGCAGCAGGCGGTCACCCGGCCCGGGCCGCAGCCGGCTGGCCTGCGCCGCCGAGGCGACAAACCGGACTTGCCGCGGATCGAGCGCCAGCATGGGCCGCAGGGTGGCCGCCTTCCAGCGCCGGAAACCGACGGCGATGGTCCGGCGCGCCTGGGACGCCATCTGCCGCTGCCGCGCCAGCCACTCGATTGCGTCGAAGATGGTCCCGCTGCGGTGCGTGACGGGATCGAGGTAGCGCGTGTAGTGGAAGTAGCCGGCGGCGAACAGCTCGGCGACGCTGCGGCGCCGCTGACGGCGCGGGCTGCGCTGGCGGTCGTGCGTCGCACCCCAGCCGGCGTACCACGGCTGGCCGAAGCAGGTGACCGGCTTGCCGGCCAGCAGCGCCTCGAAACCCATCGTGGAGCTGACGACGTACACAGCGTCCATCCGCTCGATCAGGCTGAGCGGGTTGATCGGGTGCCGCAGCACCACCGTGTGGTCGTCGTCCTGCAATCCTGCAAAGTACCCCCGCTTGCGGCCGGAGCTCACCTCAGGATGGGTCTTGACGAACACGGTCGCGCCGGGATTTTCCGCCCGGGCCGCCGCCAGCATCGTCTGGAAGGTGGCCGCGTCGGCACCGCCCAGGGCCACGCTCAGGTCGCCAGCGGTCTGGTCGACCACCAGGATCCGGCGCTGTCCCGGTGCTGGCGCCGGCGCTCCGCCCGGGCAGTCTTCCCAGTCCGGCGCCGCGTTGTACTTGCCAAGCCGATGGCGCAGCATCAGCTCGCGCGCCCGTTGCACCTGGTCGCCTATGCCCTCGAGCAGGTCGCGCTCCGAGTTCAGCAGGTTTTCCAGGGCGCTGGGGCAGGTGCTGTCGTAGTAGATGCCGACGTCGTCGGCCACCAGCGACAGCGGCGCGAACCCCTTGCCTGTGCCGAAGGAGCGCAGGAAGCCATCTTCCAGCAGGGTGCATGCAAGGTCGTGGACGCGCGCCAGGCGGCTGGCCCGTCGGCCGCTGCGCTTGCGGCCCCAGCCGACGATGGCGGAGCCCGCAGGCAGGGAGCCGGGCATCGGCGCGATGCGCAGCTGCGTGCCGAGCAGCCGCCCCAGGATCGGCTGCCGCCAGATCCCGACGTCGAGCAGGGCGACGTGGCACGGCGCCCCGGGGACCCGCAGGGGCGTCGGCCCCTGCTGCGAAGCCGGCATCATCTTGGGTGGCCTTGCTGGACTACAGACCCAGGACCACCCGGGAGCTGATCGCGATCTGGTAGATGATCTGCGTGATGTCCTTCCAGATCTGGCGCGACTTCACGTCGATCTTGGGCAACACCAGGATCTCGTCGCCGGCCCGCACCGGCGGCCCGTCGTCCTGCAGCGAGAAGAAGCCCTTCTCGCCGCGCGCCTCGGTGAAGCTGCCGTCGCGCCGCGCCACCACAATGCGGGCGGCGTCGGCGTTCTGGGTGTAGCCGCCGGCGCGCTTGATGTAGTCGTCCAGCGTCATGCCATGGTCCCAGGCGACCGCGTTTGGGAACAGCACCTCGCCCGACACCAGCACCAGCCCGTCCCTGGTTGGCACCCGCAGGACGTCGCCGTGCTCCAGCAGCAGGCTGCCGCGCTGCTCGGACTGGGAAATCACCACCTGGCCGCTCGAGTCAATCGACCTTGCCCGGGTCACCCACTGCAGGATCAGTTCGGCTTCCTCCCGGCGCAGGATCGCTTCGTCGCTGGTGCCCGAGCGGGCGGTCAAGGCCGCGGCCTCCAGGCTGCGCAGGGACGTGTTCAGCAGCGCCTTCTGGCGCTCCTTGACGCTCAGGCGGAACAATTGCAGGCTCTCCTGCTCGGAGCGCTCGGAGTACCGGATGTTCTGCAGCAGGTCACCCAGCCGGGTGCCGTACGGCAGTACGTATTCCTGCGGGCTCAGGTGCTCGCCCTCGACCCGCACGGCGATCGTGCCAGGCTTGCGGTCGGCGGTGAATTCCACGTCGTCGCCGTTCTGCAGCAGCACCCGGGCGGCGTCGGCCAGCGCGTAGTACTCGGTGTTCTTGACCGAGCCCGTGTTGCGCACCACGCGCACGTGGGTGGCCATCGCCCGGGGCCGGGCCAGCCCCGCCACGTCCGCCACGGTCCGCCCGTTGTCGGCGAACTCGAACCGCTTGGCGTTCTCGGCCAGGCCGGTGACCTTGACCGTGTTGCCCTTGGGCGCAACGAAGATCACGTCCCCGTCGGACAGCTGGATCAGCGGCATGGTGCCGTTCAGCAGGAACTCGTAGAGGTTGGCGGTGTAGCGAACCTGCTGGCCGCGCTTGACCTGCACGTTCAGGAAGGACCCGCGCTCCGGGTCGATGCCGCCGGCCTGGTCCAGGTAGTTCAGCAGGCTGTCCATGCTGGTGCCGCTGTACAGGCCGGGGCGGTTGACGAAGCCGCCGACGAACACGCGCACCGGCTGGGCCGCGGCCAGGCTGGCGTAGCTGTAGACGTTGTTGCGGAAGGTCTTCGCCACCGCCGCTTCCACCAGCCGCTGCAGATCCTGGTTGCGGGCGCCGAGCACGGGCACCGGGCCGGCATGGGGAATGAAGATGTTGCCGCGCGGGTCGACCGTCAGGACCTGCTCGAACTCGAAGGCGCCCCACAACCGCACCAGGATCCGGTCGCCCAGGGCCACCAGGTAGTCGGGGTTGAACTGGGTTGCGCCCTGGCGCGCGAAGGCGCCGGTGAACAGGTTGGCGCCGAACACGTCGCTGGCCAGGTTGGCCTGGTGCTCGGGCACCGGCGGCGTCCGCGGCGGGCTGGTCACTGGCTCGCTGGCGGCCGAAGCCGGCGGCGTGGCGCTGCGCTGGGCCGGCGGCGGGGTCGTCCCCGGCAAGAGGACGCCAGGCGCTGGCCGCAAGTTGATGGGCCGGCCGGCTCCGGTGCGATCGGTGCCGTCCTGGGCACCAGCGGCCAGCGTGGCAAGCGCCAGGACCAGCGGCAGCGCGCGAGAGGTGATGAATCTGAGCATGGTCGTATCAGTCGGTGTGGTCGCGCATGATGCTCAGGAGCATCTGGGCGATGCCGGCAAGCAGCATGGCCACGATCAGGAACACCAGCGCGTTGTAGACGCGTCGGGGCTCCATGGGGTATTCCGGCATGGTGGGACTCTGCAGCGCCGAAACCTTCTTGATGGTCCGCGTCGCCTCGACGCGGCCCCGCTCCAGTGCGACCAGGGCTGTCTTGTAGACGTCCTGCGCGAAGACGGCGTCCATCTCCAGCCGCTGCATTTCCTCCACCGTGCGGTTCAGGGTGCGCCCCGTGGGCGCCGCCAGCCGGGCCTGCTCCTGGGCGATCTGGCGCTCCACCGCGGCCAGCTGCTGGTTCAGCATGACCACGTTCGGGTGCTCTGGCACCAGATAGGTCAGCAGCGAGCTGCGCTGCGTCTGCAGCTCGGTCCGCGTGCCTTCGAGCCGCGCCACGATCGCTGCGATGCTCTCGGCCGACGCCTGCGGAGAGGCCAGTCCTTTGCGGTCCTGGAACTCCAGCACCGCGCGGCGGGCCGTCAAGGCCCGCTGGTTCATCTGGGCGACCTGCTGCTCCAGGAAACCGACCTGTGCCCGGGCCAGGTCGTGCGCCATCTTGTTCATGAAGCTCTCGCCCTCTGCCACCAGCATCGCCGCGATCGCGTGGGCAGTCTTGGGGTCGTAGGCCTGGGCGCTGATGATCAGTACGCCGGCGTAGTCGTCGTACTCGATGCTGGTGCGTCCCAGGTAGTGCCGGTGGAACCACTCGATCGACGCATCCTTGCGCCACATCCGGGAAAACAAGTCGCGGCTGGTGTCGCTGTAGTGGGCCCGCAGCCGCAGCGTGTCTTCGAGCTTCCTGAGCATGTCCACCGAGCGCAGGTGGTCGCGCAGGAGCAACTGGTCCACCCGGCTGGCGCCACCGGCGCCCATCAGGATGCTCCCCAGGTCCATGCCCTGGCCGCTGGGCAGGTCGGTGCGCTGGATGATCACGTGGGCGTCGGAGACGTAGCGGTCCGAAGCCAGCGCCAGCCAGTACACGGCGGCCAGCGTCGCTGCGATGAGGGCGGCGCCGATGATGCGGCGACCGAAGATGGCGGGCGCCATTTCATGGCGCAGCCAGGAGACCACGCGGGCCGAGAACCGGTTCTGGCCGGTTTTTTCTATGGGTTCCGTCATGCGGGAAGGCTGTCCTTGTAAGCTTTCAGGGCGTCGTCGATCCGGTCGAACCAGTGCGCCTTGCCTTGGTGAATCCAGACGCCGGCTTGGCAGAAACTCCTCAACGTTCCCTCGCCGTGCGACACCATGATCAGGCTGGCGCGGTCGGCGAGGTTCTTGAATGCGGCTGCTGCTTTCTTGCGGAAGGCGGCGTCGCCAGTGGAGGTGACCTCGTCGGAAATGTAGACATCGAAGTCGAACGCCAGCGACATGGCGAACTGCAGGCGCGAGCGCATGCCCGACGAGTAAGTCTTGACCGGTTCGTCGAAGGCGGGCCCGATCTGGGCGAACTCCTGGACGTAGGCCAGCTGTGCCTCGATGCCGTCCTCGCCGCCATGCACGCGGGAGATGAATTTCGCGTTCTGCCGGCCGGTCAGGGAGCCTTGCAGCCCGCCGCCGAAGCCCATCGGCCAGGACACGCGGCAGTTGCGCTCGACGTGGCCCCTGGTGGGGCGGTCCACGCCGGCGATGATCCGCAGCAAGGTCGACTTGCCGGCGCCGTTGGCGCCGATCAGCCCGACGTTGACCTTCGGCGGGATGGTCATGCTCACGCCCTCGAGGACCCACTTGCCAGGTCCGTGCGGCGTGCGGTAGCGCTTGTGGACGTCGTTGACGACGATCATTGGGAGACCAGCCTGGAGGCGAACCGGCGGTGCAGCAGCAGGCCGATGAACATGCTGACCAGCGCGAAGCCGTACAGGTACGGGATGCTCAGGCCCGGCACGGCATGGTAGTTGGAGGCGAAGCCCAGCCGCGCCGCCTCGAGGCCATGGGCGACCGGGTTCAGCAGCAGCCAGTCGCGGTACGGCTGGGGCACCACGCTGATGGGGAACATCACGCCCGAAAGCAGGTACATGGGCATCATCATCAAGCGGAAGATGCGGCCAAGTTCCGGCACCATGTCGGCAACCACCGAAACGATCAGGCCCACTCCGAGCCCAACCAGCCACAAGCCGAAAAACGCCTCCAGAACGGAAAGCGGGTCGGTCGGCACGACGTCGTAGCCGATCAGCGCCGCCCCAGCCAGCACGATGGCGGCGGTGATCGCCAGCAGGAAGGCTTCCAGAAAGCCTCTGACCAGCACGGTGTCGGCCGGCTTGACTTGCCGGTAGGTATAGAGGGCGCGGTTGGCGGACAAGGCGTTGATCACCTGGTCGGCGGTGCGCCGGAACGCGAAAAAGGCCAGCAGGCCCACCAGGATCCAGACGACTTTCTCGATGCCGCCCACCGTCGAGACACGGATCACCCCGAACAGGACCATCAGGTAGGCCACGTGGAAGGCCGGCTCGGCAAACAGCCAGAACCAGGCGCCGCGCGAGGAGAACATGCGGCCCAATGCCTCGCGCAGGAACAGCGCCTTCCAGACGGCCAGCGTGATCGCAAAGGGCGTCCGCTTTTCCATGCCTAGCGTCCCGCCCGCCGCGGCCTGCGGCCGGTCACGCCAGCGCACCCGCAGTGAACAACACATACCGTCATGCGGTGACGCACGAAAACCTCCAAAGATGAGAACTGGATGCCGCCGCATCCGTGCAGTCTGGCGACTTCGGCGCCAGCCCGGAGCGGGGACGGAAGCCACAACCGCGCCATGGATTGTAGTGGTCCGTGGGGGGGCGGGCCGCAGCTCATCCACGCGCCGAGGACGCGTGGGCTGTTCCGTCAAGTCCGCAATGGTAGCGCATCCCCCGTTGCGCCGCCCGGGGCGGGGCCTGGGCTGGGGCTGGAGCTGGCGCTAGCTTGCGTAACCGGCGGGCCGAGGTCCGGCCTGGAGAAAAGGGCCGGCCCGGCCCGGCGCGCGTCAGCCGCGGTACAGGGTCAGGCGTTCCTGCGCCGTCTGGCTGCCGCGGGTCGAGGTCAGCCGTACATCGTAGCGGGCGCCGGCAATCGGGAACGGTCCTGGCGCCACGGCGAAGTTGAAGTTGCCGCTGGCGTCGGCCTGCAGCGTCTGGTCCATCACCTGCTGGGTAAGCCCGAGCAGCCCGGCCACGTTGGCGACGGTCTCGACCTGCACTCGCACGGTGGCGTGCGGCGCGGTCCGGCCCTGGATCACCATGGCGGCGCCCGCATCGATCCGCGCGTTGTTGTCGTGACTAGTCACATGCAGCGGCAGTTCGCCGGCCGGTGCGGCTCCCACTCGATCCCGCTGGCGCTCCACGATGTCGAAGGTCCACGACTTGCTGGTCATGTTGCCGGCATGGTCCCGCACCGTCAGTTCGGCGGTGTAGCGACCGGGGTCCAGGTCGCCGCGGAAGCTGACCTCGTCATCGGTGACGCGGGTGTTGGCGGTGACGTCGCGCCCGCCCAGGCGCAGCCGCACCGACGCCTTGTCGATCCCGCTGCCTTCGTCGGCCAGCTTGGCCGACACTTCGGCCCGGCCGCGTTCGCCGATGCGCTCGCCGTGGGCCGGCGCCATGCCGGTGATTTGCGGCGCCGAGCGGTCGTTGCGGGCTTCGCGCCGTTCTTCACGCCGCTGCTGCCGCTCCTCGCGCCGGTCCTGGCGATCGTCCGCGCGCGAGCCGGAGGCCTGGCCGCCCATCGCCAGCGCCTGGAAGGCCGGCGGGAAGCTGAAGCTGCGGCTGATGGTGCGCTGGCCGTCGGAGACGCGCGCCGTCATCAGCTGCAGCGGATCGATCCGATCGGCGCGGCGCACCACGTAGGCGCCGGTGAAGGTGCCGGGGCCTTGCGGCTGCAGCTGCACCACCACGCCGCTGTCGCCGAGCGCCACGCTGGCGCTGCGGGCATACGGGGTGGCCTGGACCTGCAGGCGCAGGGTCGAGCCGGGCGACAGGCCGGCGTCGGCGTTCAGCGCCATGGACGTCACGGCCGGCGCGGCTTGCTGCTGGGCGGCGGCCGGCTGGGCCACCAGGGTGGCGGCGACGGGCGCCAGCAGCAGCATGGCGGCGACGGTGGAACGAAGTCTTGCTTTCATGGGGTCAGCCCTCCTGGATGCATGGAATGCCCCGAAAGGTAGGCCGCGCCGGCTCGTCGGCATGTAGTCTGCGGCCGGCTCGGCGGGTCGGAAGGCACACGTAAAGCAGGACGGCGCCGCCTGGCTCGTCAGTGCACGCACCGGCGCGGCGCCGGCGTTGGCGACAGCGTGCGGTCGGCGGCCATCTCGCCGGGGGAGCCCTGCAAGCGGTCAGGCGGGCGTCCTCGCCCACGTTGCCGAAGAACTTCTCGGTGGCGGCGCTGCGGGCCACCTGCAATCGGTGCCAGACCAGGCCGCCGGCGCCGACCAGCCGCAGCGCGAGAAAACCCAGGCGCGAAACCAGCTGGCCAAGCCCGCCCAGCACGAGACCGGCGGCACCCAGCAGCAAGATGGAACGACCGGGCAGGGGCCTGGCGCGCGCCGGATGGTGCCGCCGCTGCGGCGGCCCGGCCGCGGTTTCAGGCCGCTTGCGGGCGCGGGATGGCGGTGGCGTCCAGGCCGGCGATCCCGTCCGGGGTGGCGTGGGCCGTCATGGCGTTCACCAGCTTTTGCACGCCCGGCATTTCGCGCAGCTGCAGCAGCAGGCCGTCGCGTTCGTTGGCCAGCACGTCCCCGCTCAGGCGCACCACGCCATCTTGCACCTGCACCTGGATGGCGCCCGGATGGCTGACCAGGCCGTCGAGCCGTTCGCTGATGGCGCTGCGCAGTTCGGCGTCGGCCTGCGGATCCGCCCTGCCCGGGCGGTGGAAGGTCCGACGCGCGTGCCGGCCTTGCATTTCAGCGGGGCGGGGAGACAGGCGCAGGCCGCTGCGCAGCAGTTCGGCGAGGGCGGCGCGGCGCTGCCCGCCCAACTGCGGATCCAGGTAATACATGGCCAGCGCGCCGGCGCCCAGCACGGCCAGCTTGCCCGCGAAACTTTTCATCGGATGCTCCAGTTCATTTTTGCGAATGCCTTTCACGCATAGGTGGACTGCCTGCGGGGCGGCGGCGGCTCGTCACGGACGATGGTCACCTGCTGCAACTTCGCGTGCAGCGCCTGCAGGGCGTATTGGTGCTGGCGCCACAGCGCCATGAACCGCTTGTCGTGTCCGGAGTCGAGCCAGTTCTCGGGGTCGCGCAGCCACAGCGCCTGCTGCGTGCTCAGGAACAGGATCAGCCGGTTGTGCACGGCCATCAATTCGGCCATGTCGCCGGCCAGTTCCGGGAAGAACTTCATCCGGATGGTGCAGGCGTCGTCCAGTGCCGCCTCCGCTTCCGGCCCCTCGCCCTGAAACACCGCGGCCAGCCGCTGCGCGCCGACCCAGTTGGAATACCGCTGCAATGCCAGCAGCAGCAGCCGCGCCTGGGCGCCGCGCAGCTCGTATTGACGGCGGTAGCGCATGAGCACCAGCGTGATCAGGCCGACCAGGAACAACGCGGCCAGCAGCCAGGCCGCCAGGTAGGTTGTCGCGTCCATGCGTCCCCTCGTCTTTCATGCGGCGCGCCTGGCGCGCGCCTTGGTCGCCGGCGCCCGTTTGGCGGCGGGGGATTTCTTTGCCGCCGGCTTGCGCGCCGGGGCCTTGGCCTTGGCGGCGGCCGGCGCCTCGGCCTCGGCCTCGGCCTTGGCGCCGCCCTTGAGGCTGCGGCGCAGCAATTCCGTCAGGTCGATCACGTCGGCGCCCTGGCCTTGCGGTGCCTCCTCAAGCGGGGCCACCGACTCGGTCTCGCCGGCCTTGGCCTTGGCCTCCACCAGCTTCATGATGTCTTCGCGGAACGAGTCGCGGTAGTCGTCGGCGCTCCAGTGGCCGCTCATGTCCTCGATCAGGTGGCGCGCCATTTTCAGCTCGGCATCCTTGAGGTCGCCCTTGCCCGGCTTGGGCAGCGACAGGCCTTCCCAGGAGCGGATCTCGCCGCCCCAGCGCACCAGGTTCAGCACCAGCGCCGGCCCGCACGGCAGCACCACCGCCAGGTGCTGCTTGCTGTGGATCACCACCCGGGCCAGCCCCGCCTTGCCGGTTTCGCGCAGCGCCTCGCGCAGCAGGGCATAGACCTTCTCGCCCTTGTTGATCGGGGCGGTGTAGTACGGCCGCTCCAGGTACACGAACGGCACTTCGTCGACATCGACGAAGGCCTCGATCTCGATGGTCTGAGTGGTCTTGGGGTAGGCCTGGGCCACTTCCTCCGGCGACAGCACGACGTAGTTGCCCTTGCCGTGCTCGATGCCCTTGACCACGTTCTCCTTTTCGATCTCGCGGCCGGTGCGCTTGTTGACCCGCTTGTAGCCCACGGGGTCCATGGTGCGCCGGTCCAGCCAGTCGAAATTCAAGTCGCTTTCCTCGGTGGCCGAATACAGGCCGATCGGGATGTGGACCAGCCCGAACGTGATCGCCCCCTTCCACAGCGAACGCGTGGAGGTCTTGGCCATGCCTTTGGTGTCTGCCATCGAAGTGCGTGAAGATGTTTCCGAGAGTTTGGGAATGTGCATGGACCCCGCCTGTCGGACACACGCCGTGCGTCCTGTAGGCTGCCGCCCCCAGGAGCGTCGGCGGCCGTGAAGCAAGGCGGCCAGGCTCGCCGGGCTCAGAGCAGGAAGCGCAGCAGCGCGCGGCTGCGCTTGGAGGCCGGTTGGCGGGCCGGCGCGAACTGCGCGCATGTCGCCTCCCAGCGCAACGCCAGCCGGCCGAAGCTGGCGCGGCTGCCGCTGTCGAAGCAGCACTGGTCGGCCAGCGTTTCGAAATTGCGGGCGATCCGGCGGGCCAGCAGATAGCGATGGGCAGGGGCCCCGGTCTGCATGAAAGCCGCCATCAACGACAGCGTGGCGGCCCACAGGGCGCGGCTGGCCTGCGCCAGTTGCAAAGCTGCGGCGGCGGCCGGCACCGCCGCAGCTTGCCCAGCGGTCACCGGAGGGGACGCGGATGCTTCGTCGACGAATTGCATGCCGCCATCCTAGACGCCGGGCCGGGCCCGACCATGTCAGTCGGTGGCCCAACCCCGGATTGCTTCGTCCTACACCCGCAAGGGGCTTTCAGCTGGCGCGCGAACTGTCGGAACGGGCATGGCGCTTCTTGCCGGCGGCGCGGGCTTCCTCGCTGGTGAACTCGTGGGCGTGGCCGCTCTGGTGGGCCGCGCGGCCGCCCAGGCTGGCGATCTCGCGCTGGCGCTGCGGGTCCATCGCGGCAAAGCCGCGCAGGGATTTCTTCGGTGCGGAGGGTTTTTCGGAGTCTTGTTTGCCGGTTTGCGAATCCATTTGGGTTCCTCGTCAAGGTTGGTGCACGGGTGCACTGTCAGCTGGAGGGTGGCAGCGCACGGCAGAGTCTGTTCGTGTTCATCCATGGGGTGTGTAGGACTGCGCCCATAGCAATGTCGGAGCGGCTGCTGGCCGGCGCGAGCGCATGTTCTAGACTCGCGCCCATGAAACCGCAGGCGGCCCTGGCCGCAGCATCGCCCGCGCAGGCCCAGTGGGTCGAGGGGGAACTCGTGCGCAACCTGATGCGGACCCAGCGTGACACCCAGTCGATCGGCCTGCTGTTGATCCCGCTGGTGGTAGCGGTGCTGTGGGGGGACGCCAGCTCCCGCTGGCTGCTGGCCTGGGCCGCGTTCGCGCTGGCGATGGCGGGCTGCCGCTTCTGGCTGCTGCGCCGCTACGAGCGTCAGGTGAAGGGCCGCGGAAGCGCCGAACACCTGGCGTTCTTTCGCCGCCACCGGCTGGTGTGGCCGCTGTCGGCGCTGGTGTGGGGCCTGACCACCGCGCTGCACTTCGGCCGGGCGACGCTGCCGGACCAGTTCATCTGCTGGCTGCTGCTGGCCGGCACCGCCATGTTCTCCATCAACGCCTTGTCCAGCCGGCTCGCCACCATGCACGCCTACCTGAACACGCTGGGGCTGACGGCCGTCGCCGTGATGGCCTGGCGTATGGGGGTGGACCTGCGGCTGCAGGGGCCTACCTACCACTGGTGGCTGCTGGCGATGCTGCTGATCTTCTGGCAGGTGTTGCGCCACGCCGGCGGGCGCCTGCACGAAACCCACCGCAGCAACTTCTCGCTGCAGTACCGCAACAACCAGCTGATCGAGTCACTGACGCGCCAGACCCAGGCGGCGCTGGACGCGGTGGAAATCAAGAACCGCTTCCTGGCCAGCGCCGCCCACGACATCCGCCAGCCGGTGCACGCCCTGGGCCTGTACGCCGACTGGCTCGGGAGCGAGCCGGAGCTGGTGCACGAACTGGCGCCGAAGATCGTCGAATCGACCAAGGCGGTGAACCAGCTGTTCGACTCGCTGTTCGACCTGTCGCGCCTGGACGCCGGCAAGATCCGGCTGAACGTCGAGCCGGTGAACCTCGCCAAGCTGCTGCACGACCTCGAGCTGCAGTACCGGCCGGTGTGCGAGGCCAAGGGCCTGCAGTTCCGGCTGCACGTGACGCCGGGGACGGTGGTGTCGGACCCGATCCTGCTGCGGCGCATCGTCGGCAACCTGATCTCCAACGCGGTCAGGTACACGCGCGCCGGCGGCGTGCTGCTGGCGTCGCGCGCCACGCGGCAGGGGCTGAGCGTCGAGATCTGGGACACCGGCGTGGGGATCGCGCCGGAGCACCAGCGCGAGATTTTCCGCGAATTCTTCAAGGTGCCCACCCATGGCGGAACGGAGGAGGGCTTCGGGCTCGGGCTGTACATCGTCGCGCGCCTCACCAACATCCTGGGTCACCCGCTCACGATGGGCTCGCGCCTCGGCCGCGGCACCGTGTTCCGGCTGCTGCTGCAGCCGACCGATGCCCGGGCCGCGGCGGAGCGCGCGGTGGCGGCGGTGGCGCAGATGGCCAGCCGGCCCTGAGCCGGCTGGTGCCCTCAGCTGGCCAGCAGGCCGTGCATCCGCGCGTGGTGGATGGTCTGGGTGCGGCTCTTGACGCCCAGGCGCCGGAACAGCCGCCACAGGTGCACCTTGACGGTGTGCTCGCTGATTCCGAGTTCGTCGGCGATCTCGCGGTTGGACAGGCCGCGGTCCAGCATCACGATCAGCTGCTTTTGCCGCTTGGACAGCTTGTTGTCGGTCGGCGCCAGTTCCTCGAACTGGCCATCGGCCGAGAGCAGCGCCCGCAGCGCATTGCCGATCTCCTGGCCACCGGACGATTTCTCGATGTAGATGTCGGCGCCGGCCTCGATGCACATCTCCTCGGCGTCGGCCGCCGGCGAGGCGGACAGCACCGCCAGCGGCGTCTCCGGAAAGCGCTTCTTGAGTTCGTGCACGCCCGAGGCGCCGGTGGTGTCCGGCAGCTTCAGATCCAGCGTGATCAGGTCGGGGTCCCCATGCTGCTTGGCCGCCGCCTCGACGCCCCCGAGACGATCGAGTTCGACCACGTTGGCGCCTGGACGCACCCGGCGCATCAGCATGACCACCGCTTCACGCATCAGGGGGTGGTCATCGATGACGTACAAGGTCATGGTTTTCGTGGATTTTTCGAGCGACATTCGCTCCAAGGATACCGCCTCGCCAGTGGGGCCAGGGTTGTAAGGCATTGGCATCAAGATTGCGCCAGCTCGCGCAGGGCAGCGCCGACGTCGGCCAGCGCCACGCCATCGGCCGGAGTGGCCTTGCCATCCAGCGCCAGCGGTTCGCCGGCGCCGGCCTTCAAGGCAGCGATGAACTGGCCGGCCTCCCTGGGCGAGGCAAAGCCCGCGCTTTGCAGCAGCAGCCGTCCCTGGCCGTCGACCAGCTTGAAGTAGAACTGGCCGTCGGCCTCGCGGTATTGCTTGAAGGCGGGCAGGCTGGCGCCCTTGTTCGCGGCTTTCTTGCCGGCGCCGGTGACGCTGGCCAGCCTGCGCAGGCCGACCGCCTCGCGCAGCTCGCGCATCAGCGGCGTGGCCCGCGCCCTGGCCTTGGCAGCGCCGGCCTGCAGGATGTCCTCGAGTTCGCCCGGATGCTCGACGAGGTGCTGGTAGCGCTCGCGCATCGGGGCGATCTCGTGGTCGATGCGCTCGAACAGCAGCTGCTTGGCATCGCTCCAGGCGATGCCGGCCGAGTAGGCCTGGCGCAGCTTGAGCGTCTCTTCCGGTGAGGCGAAGGCCTGGTAGATCTGGAACAGCGCCGAGCCTTGCACCTCCTTGGGCTCGCCCGGCGCCCGCGAGTCCGTCACGATCGAGAAGATCTGCTTGCGCACCTGCTCGCGCGCTCCGAACAGCGCGATCACGTTGTCGTAGCTCTTGCTCATCTTGCGGCCGTCCAGACCCGGCAGCAGCGCCACGTCGTCGTCCACCTGCGCCTGGGGCAGCACCAGGTGCTCGCCGTACAGGTGGTTGTAGCTGGATGCCATGTCGCGCGCCATCTCGATGTGCTGCACCTGGTCGCGGCCCACCGGCACCTTGTGCGCCTTGAACATCAGGATGTCCGCGGCCATCAGCACCGGGTACATGAACAGGCCGGCGCTGACGTCGGCATCGACGTCCACGCCGGCGGCGTTGTTCTTGTCGACCTGCGCCTTGTAGGCGTGGGCCCGGTTCAGGATGCCCTTGCCGGTCACGCAGGTGAGCAGCCAGGTCAGCTCCGGAATTTCCGGGATGTCCGACTGCCGGTAGAAGTGCACGTGCTCCCAGTCCAGCCCCGCGGCCAGCCAGCAAGCGGCGATCTCCAGGGTGGAGCGCTGGATGCGGGCCGGCTCGTCGCACTTGATCAGCGCGTGGTAGTCAGCCAGGAAGTAGAAGTTCTCGGTGCCGGGGCGGCGGCTGGCCTGCACCGTCGGCCGGATGGCGCCCACGTAGTTGCCCAGGTGGGGCGTGCCGGTGGTGGTGATGCCGGTGAGGAAGCGGACAGGGCTCATCGGATGCGGGGCGGAAAGGGGGTGGACAGGTTGATCAGGTCGAGAAAGGAGTAACCCACGCGCAGCAGCGGCAGCAGCCAGTAAGTGCCGACCACGCCGAGCAGGACCAGGCCCAGCACGATGAAAAAGCCCCAGGGCTCGATCTTGCTCACTGCAATGGCCTGGCGCCGCGGCAGCAGGCCGACCAGCACCCGGCCGCCGTCCAGCGGCGGCAGTGGGAACAGGTTGAAGGCGGCCATCACGAAATTCACCAGCACGCCGGCCGTGCACATGATCAGGAAGAAGCGTTCCTGCACGCCCAGCAGCAGCAGCACGGTGAAGGCGATGGCCCACAGCAGGGCCTGGATCAGGTTGGACAGCGGTCCGGCCAGCGCCACCCACACCATGTCGCGCTTGGGGTGCCGCAGCTGCGAGAAGTTGACGGGCACCGGCTTGGCATAGCCGAACAGGAAAGCGCCCGAGGTGGCGAAGTACAGCATCAGCGGCATCAGGATGGTGCCGATCGGATCGATGTGCTTGAGGGGGTTGAGCGTGTTGCGCCCGAGCATGTAGGCCGTCGGGTCGCCCAGGTGCTTGGCCACGTAGCCGTGCGCCGCCTCGTGCACCGTGATCGCGAAGAGCACGGGGAGGGCGTAGATGGCGACGGTCTGAATCAGGTTGTTGAAGTCCACCGGCCGATTGTGTCAGACGCCTTCACAGGCCCAGGATTGCGGTATCGCCGCGGCCCTGGCGCACCAGCACGGCGCCGCCGCCGCTGCCCATCGGCGTCAGGTCGATCACGGTGGTCGGCTGGTCCGGGCACGGCCCCGCGCCGATGACGCCGGCCAGCTGCGACTGGAAGCGCTCGCGGATCTCCTGCGGATCGTTCAGTGCCACCTGCTCGTTGGGATCAATCAGCGTGGTGGACAGCAGCGGCGCGCCGTGCAGCTCCAGCAGGCCTTGCAGCACCTTGTGGTCCGGCACCCGCAGGCCGATGGTCTTGCGCTGCGGGTGGCTCAGGCGCCGCGGGACCTCGCGCGTGGCTTCCAGGATGAAGGTGTAGGGGCCGGGCGTGGCCGACTTGAGCAGCCGGTACTGCTTGTTGTCGACGCGGGCGTAGTTGGCCAGCTCGCTCAGGTCGCGGCACAGGATGGTCAGGTGGTGCTTGTCGTCGACGCGGCGGATCTGGCGCAACCGGTCAGCCGCCGCCTTGTCGTCCAGGTGGCACGTCAGCGCGTAGCTGGAGTCGGTGGGAACCGCCACCACTCCGCCGGCGGCCAGCAGCGCCACGGCCTGCTTCAACAGGCGCGGCTGCGGATTTTCCGGGTGGACTTCGAAGTACTGGGCCATGGGGAAATCACTGCAAAAGCGTTTCAGCCAGCGGCGGCGCGGCGCTCGCGCACCGTCAGCCAGGCGCCGGCGGCGCCGCAAACCGCGATCATGGCGATGCCGGCGAGCGACAGCTTGTCCGGAACATGCGAGAAAACCAGTAGGCCACCGAGCATCGCAAAGCCGATCTGGCTGTACAGGTAGGGCGTGAGGGTGCCGGCCGGCGCCCGGTAGTAAGCCATGATCAGGAAGTAGTGGCCGACCGTCGCGGCCAGCCCCATGATGCACAGCGCGACCCACAGCCACGCCGCGATGTCGGTGGTCCAGACGAACGGCAGCGCCAGTGCCGCGATCAGCGTGCCGGTCCAGCCGGTGTACAGGTGCATGGTGACCGGGTCTTCGGTGCGCGCCAGCTTGCTGGTGAGCACCTGGAACGAGGCGTTGCTGGCCACCAGCAGCAGCGGCAGCAGACTGGCCCAGCCGAAATCGGCGCCGCCCGGGCGGATGATGATCAAGGTGCCGGCGAAGCCGCCCGCCACCAGCGCCCAGCGCAGGCCCGAGACATGCTCTTTGAGCAGCGTGGCCGCCAGCACGGTGACGGCCAGCGGCGTGATCATCACGATCGCGGTGAACTCGCCAACCGGCATGTAGCGCAGGCTGGCGAAGGCCAGCAGGCTGCTGGTGAGCAGCAGCAGCCCCCGCACCAGTTGCCAGGCGAGCTTGCGGGTGCGAAAGACGGCGACGCCGCGCATGGGCAGCACCGCCACCGTGGTGGCCACGGCCTGGAAGCAGTAGCGGAACCACAGCGCCATCAGCAGCGGCACGCCGGCGCTGACGTACTTGGTGGCGGTGTCGAGGGTGGAAAAGCAGGCGCCGGCGGCCACCACCAGGAAGATGCCGGCCAGCGGCTGCGCGCCGGGCCGTGCCGCCGTGCTCACTGGATGCGGTCGGCCAGCAGATCCCACACCGGCGTCAGCTGCCCCGGCAGGTAAGGCAGCTTGCCCAGGTCGGTGTGGCTTTCGTCCGGGCTGTGGAAGTCGCTGCCGCGGGAGGCGGCCAGGCCGAACTCGCGCGCGGTATCGGCGTATTTGACGTATTCGGCAGGCGTGTGGCTGCCGGTGACGACTTCGACGCCGCGGCCGCCGTGCGCCTTGAATTCGGTGAACAGCGCAAACTCCTCGTTCGCGGTGAACTTGTAGCGCGCCGGGTGGGCGATCACGGCGACACCGCCGGCGGCCGTGATCCACTGCACCGCGTCCTTGAGCGAGGCCCAGCGGTGCGGCACGTAGCCGGGCTTGTTCTCGGTCAGGTAGCGGCGGAACACCTCGCTGGTGTCCCTGCACACGCCGGTCTCGACCAGGAAGCGGGCGAAGTGGGTGCGGGAGATCAGCTCGGGGTTGCCCACGTAGCGCAGCGCGCCTTCGTAGGCGTCCTTGATGCCCGCCCGCAGCAAGCCGGCCGCGATCTCGCGCGCCCGCTCGCCGCGCCCGCCCCGGGTGGCGCGCAGTCCGGCATGCATCTCGGGGTCGTCGGCATCGAAGCCCAGGCCCACGATGTGCACCGTTTCGTCGGCGAAAGTGACCGAGATTTCGGTGCCCGTCAGGTACTTCATGCCGTGGGCACGGGCGGCCGCGGCGGCGCGCCCTTGTCCGCTGATTTCGTCGTGGTCGGTCAGCGCCCACAGTTCGACACCGTTGCCGGAGGCGCGCGCCGCCAGCGCCTCGGGCGTCATCGTGCCGTCGGAAACCACGGAGTGGCAGTGCAGGTCGGCGTTGAGGATGGACACGCCCTGATTCTAGGCTGCGGGGCCGTGGTTGCCCGCCGCTAGTTGATGGCGCCCGCTTCCTTGCGGATGTCGTGCTCGGTGCGCAAGGCGCAGGCGATGCCCAGTTCCAGCCCGGCCACCAGTTCGTCCAGCCGCATCGACGGCTGCCCTTGTTCGGGCAGCCAGGGCACGTGGATCAGCCCGCCGCGCGTGCCTTGCCATCGCGGCTGGGCCAGCAGGTGCATCAGGCCATAGAACACGTGGTTGCAGACGAAGGTGCCGGCGGTCTGGGACACCTCCGCCTTGATGCCGGACTCGATCAGCTCCACCAGCATCGCCTTGATCGGCAATGTCGTGAAGTAGGCCGCCGGACCACCGGGGATCACCGGCGTGTCGATCGGTTTCCTGCCGGCGTTGTCGCGGATGCGGGCGTCGTTGACGTTGATCGCCACCCGCTCCAGCGAAATGGCGCCGCGGCCGGCAGCCTGGCCGGTGCACACCACCAGCTCGGGCTGGTGCTCCTCCATCAGCTCGCCCAGCCGCTGCAGGGCGTCGTCGAAAATGGTCGGCAGCTCGCCTCCGACCACGCGGCGGCCGGCGATGGCGCGGCCGTGCATCGCATGCACTGCCTGCCAGCTCGGGTTGACGTGGCTGCCGCCGAAAGGATCGAAGCCGGTCACCAAAACCGTTGCCGGACTACGCGCCGCTGGGCTAGTGGTCGCTACCATCTGGCCACTCTACAGCAGGGAGGCGACCATGCGTTGGGAAGGTAACCGGACATCATCGAACGTGGAAGACGCGCGCAGCGGCGGCGGCGGCTTCGGCATCGGCCGGGGCAGCATCGGCATCGGCACCATCGTCGTCGCCCTGATCGGCGGCGCGGTGCTGGGCATCAATCCGCTCACCTTGCTGGGCATGATGACCGGAGAGGGCGGCCCGGCCCCGCAGGTGCAGACCCAGCCGGGGCCGCAGGCGGCGCCACCCGACGAAATGGGCCGCTTCGTCTCCACCGTACTGGCCGACACCGAAGACGTGTGGAAGCAGCTGTTCACCCAGGGCGGGGCCACCTACCAGGAGCCGCGGCTGGTGCTGTTTCGCGGCTCGGTGCGCACCGCCTGCGGCGCCGGCCAAGCGGCGATGGGGCCGTTCTACTGCCCGGCCGACCAGAAGGTCTACATCGACCTGAGTTTCTACGAGACCATGAAAAGCCGCATGGGCGCGCCCGGCGACTTTGCCCAGGCCTACGTGATCGCCCATGAAGTCGGGCACCACGTGCAGCACCAGCTCGGGATCACCGAGCAGGTGGAACGCTCGCGGGCCCGCGGCGGCGCCGCCGCCAACGCCATGAGCGTGCGGCTCGAACTGCAGGCCGACTGCTTTGCCGGCGTCTGGGGCCACCATGCGCAGAACGCGCGCCAGATCCTGGAGCAGGGCGACGTGGAGGAGGCGATGAACGCCGCCTCCAAGATCGGCGACGACGCCTTGCAAAAGTCCAGCGGCCGCGCGGTGGTGCCGGAAAGCTTCACCCACGGCAGCAGCGCGCAGCGCCAAAAGTGGTTTTCCACCGGCTTGAAGACGGGCAGCGTGAAGGCCTGCGACACCTTCAGCGCACGCACGCTGTAAGACCTGCAAATCGGGCCGTGCCTGGGGCGCGGCCCGCAGTTACACCCTGTTTGGCCCGGTTTTTGCAACGATGCGACAATAGCCGGTTAGATGTCAGACACAGAACAATCCTCCTTCTCCAAGCTGTCCCTGGCTGAGCCGCTGGCGCGTGCCGTGGCCGAAATGGGCTACGAGACCATGACCCCGATCCAGGAGCAGGCCATTCCGGTGGTGCTCCAGGGCCGCGACGTCATGGGCGCCGCCCAGACCGGCACCGGCAAGACGGCCGCGTTTTCGCTGCCCTTGCTGCAGCGGATGCTCAAGCACGAGAACACCTCCACCTCGCCGGCGCGGCATCCGGTACGGGCCCTGGTGCTGCTGCCCACCCGCGAACTCGCTGACCAGGTGGCCCAGCAGGTCAAGCTGTACGCCAAGCACACCAACCTGCGCAGCGCCGTCGTCTTCGGCGGCATCGACATGAAACCGCAGACCGCCGAGCTCAAGCGCGGCGTCGAAGTGCTGGTCGCCACGCCGGGCCGGCTGCTCGATCACATCGAAGCCAAGAACGCGGTGCTCAACCAGGTCGAGTACGTGGTGCTGGACGAAGCCGACCGCATGCTCGACATCGGTTTTTTGCCGGACCTGCAGCGCATCCTGTCGTACCTGCCCAAGCAGCGCACCACGCTGCTGTTCTCGGCCACCTTCTCGCCCGAGATCCGGCGGCTGGCCAGCAGCTACCTGCAGGACCCGGTCACGATCGAGGTCTCCAGCCCGAACGCCACCGCCTCGACGGTGGAGCAGCATTTCTACAGCGTCGTCGACGACGACAAGCGCCGCGCCATTCACCAGATCGTGCGCCAGCGCCAACTCAAGCAGGCCTTCATCTTCGTCAACAGCAAGCTGGGCTGCGCCCGGCTGGCCCGCTCGCTGGAGCGCGAGGGCATGAAGACCACGGCGCTGCACGGCGACAAGAGCCAGGACGAGCGCCTCAAGGCGCTGGCTGCCTTCAAGGCGGGCGAAGTCGACATGCTGGTGGCCACCGACGTGGCGGCCCGCGGCCTCGACATCAAGGACGTGCCGGCAGTGTTCAACTTCGACGTGCCGTTCAACGCCGAGGACTACGTCCACCGCATCGGCCGCACCGGCCGGGCCGGCGCCTCGGGGCTGGCGGTCACGCTGGTGTCGCCCAGCGACGGCCGGCTCATGGCCGACCTGGAAAAGCTGCTCAAGCGCAAGATCGAGATCGAGGCGCTGGAGTACGACGACGACCGCCCGCGCGGCCGCATCAACGACGGCCGTCGCACCTGGCGCGAACGCGGCGAAACCGGCGACGAGCGCGACGTGCTGGATGCACCGCGCGAGCCTTCGACCGCGCCGACGCCACGCGCCGAGCGGCCGGAACGGGTGGAGCGGTTCGAGCGCGTCGAACGGGAGCGCCCGGAAAGGGCCGAGCGTCCCGCGCGGATGGCGCAAGCCCCCGTCGACCCATTCTTCGAGCAGCCCTACGAA
>NZ_JAQGLS010000127.1 GCF_028292805.1 Ramlibacter sp.
ACGCGCGGCCTCGATCTGGCGCGCCGTCAGGCGGCCGCGGTCGGTGCACTTGAGGCCGAAATCGCCGAAGGCGACCGAATTGCCACGCGTGGCAATGCCGGTGTTGCGGCCTTTTTGCTCTTTGCGGAATTTGCGACGAGCGGGTTGCAGCATGTTTACTCTCCTTTACCGTCGGTAGCAGCAGGCGTGCCAGCCGGCGCGGTCTTGCGAGGAACGCGCTTAACGGTAGATTTCGGCGCATCTGCGCCTTGGGTTGCTTCTGCGGGCTTGTCGGCGCCATCGGCGGGAGCCACGTTGGCGCTGGCGGACACAGTCCGTCCACCGCCACCGCTGCCACCACCACTGCCACCGCCGCCGGGACCGCGCGGGCCGCCACGGCCGGGAGCACCGCCACCGGGACGGCGGTCGCCGTCACGGCGCGGACCACGCGGGCCACGACGCTCTTCACCTTCGGGGCGCGGGGTGCTGTCCAGGGACGGCGCATCGCGCTGGCCCAGGGTGTCGCCCTTGTAGACCCAGACCTTGACGCCGATGACGCCGTAGGTGGTCTTGGCTTCGGAAAAACCGTAGTCGATGTCTGCGCGCAGGGTGTGCAGCGGCACGCGACCTTCGCGGTACCACTCGCAACGCGCGATCTCGATGCCGTTCAGGCGGCCCGACGACATGATCTTGATGCCTTGCGCGCCCAGGCGCATCGCGTTCTGCATGGCGCGCTTCATCGCGCGGCGGAACATGATGCGCTTTTCGAGCTGCTGGGTGATCGAGTCGGCGATCAGCTTGGCATCGACTTCGGGCTTGCGCACCTCCTCGATGTTCACTGCCACCGGCACGCCCAGGCGCGTGGCCAGTTCGCGCTTGAGCGCCTCGATGTCCTCGCCCTTCTTGCCGATCACCACGCCCGGACGTGCCGAGAAGATGGTGATGCGCGCGTTCTTGGCGGGACGCTCGATCAGCACGCGCGACACCGCGGCGTTCTTGAGCTTGGTCTTGAGGTAGTCGCGGACCTTGATGTCTTCGGCCAGCATGCCGGCGAAGTCGTTGTCGTTGGCGTACCAGCGACTGTTCCAGTTGCGCGTGACGGCCAGGCGGAAGCCGGTCGGGTGGATCTTTTGTCCCATTTTTCTTCCTGCCTTAGTTGCCGACGGTCACGTACACATGGCACGTACCCTTGCTGATGCGGTTGCCGCGGCCCTTGGCCCGGGCGGAGAAGCGCTTCAGCGTGGCACCTTGCTCGACGTGAATGGTGGTGATCTTCAGTTCGTCGATGTCGGCGCCGTCGTTGTGTTCGGCGTTCGCGATCGCGGACTCCAGAACCTTCTTCAAGATGACGGCACCCTTCTTCTGGGTGAAGTTCAGGATGTTGAGGGCCTGGTCGACCTTCTTGCCACGGATCAGGTCCGCCACCAGGCGGCCCTTGTCCACGGACAAGCGCACACCGCGGAGGATTGCACGAGTTTCAGACATGGTTCGCCTTACTTTTTCTGGACTTTCTTGTCCGCAGGGTGACCCTTGAAGGTGCGCGTCTGGGCGAATTCGCCCAGCTTGTGGCCCACCATCTGGTCGGTGATGTAGACCGGGATGTGCTGCTTGCCGTTGTGCACGGCGATCGTCAGCCCGATGAAATCGGGCAGGATCATGGAGCGGCGCGACCAGGTCTTGATCGGCTTCTTGTCCTTGTTGGTCACGGCCTTGTCGACCTTGACAACGAGGTGGTGGTCAACGAACGGACCCTTTTTGAGAGAGCGAGTCATGTTGTCGGACCCTTATTTCTTGCGCCGCGCGACGATGAACGTCTGCGTGCGCTTGTTGTTACGCGTGCGGTAGCCCTTGGTCAGGTTGCCCCACGGATCGACCGGCGGCTTGCCGGTTCCGGTGCGGCCCTCACCACCACCGTGCGGGTGGTCGATCGGGTTCATCGCAACGCCGCGCACCGTCGGGCGGATGCCCATGTGGCGCTTGACGCCAGCCTTGCCCAACTGGCGCAGGCTGTGCTCTTCGTTGGCGACTTCACCGATGGTGGCGCGGCACTCGATGTGGATCCGGCGGACCTCACCCGAGCGCATGCGGACCTGGGCGTAGACGCCTTCGCGGGCCAGCAGCGTGGCCGACGTGCCGGCCGAACGCGCGATCTGCGCGCCCTTGCCAGGTTGCAGCTCGATACAGTGGATCGTCGAGCCGACCGGGATGTTGCGGATCGGCAGCGTATTGCCAGCGCGGATCGGGGCTTCCGAACCGGACACCAGCGACGCGCCGACTTCCAGGCCACGCGGGGCGATGATGTAGCGGCGCTCGCCGTCGGCATACACCACCAGGGCGATGTGGGCCGTGCGGTTCGGGTCGTACTCGACGCGCTCCACCTTCGCCGGGATGCCATCCTTGTTGCGGACGAAATCGACGACGCGGTAGTGGTGCTTGTGGCCGCCACCCTTGTGGCGCACCGTGATGTGGCCGTTGTTGTTGCGGCCGGCCTTCTGGAATTTCTTTTCCAGCAGCGGCGCGTACGGCTCACCCTTGTGCAGGTGATCGCGGGAGACCTTCACGACGGCACGTTGGCCGGCGGAGGTCGGTTTCATCTTGATGACTGCCATGATTAAGCGGCCTCCCCGGAGAAGTTCAGCTCCTGGCCCGGCTGCAGCGTGACGTATGCCTTGCGCACGTTGTCACGACGACCGAGCGAACGACCGAAGCGCTTGTGCTTGCCCTTGGTGTTCATGACGGAAACGCCCTTGACCTGCACGTTGAACATCAGTTCGACGGCGGCCTTGATCTCGGGCTTGGTGGCGTCCTGCAGGACCTTGAAGGTCACGGCGTTGGACTTGTCCGCCACGTGCGTCGCCTTCTCGGAGACGATCGGGGCGACCAGCACGGCCATCAGACGACCGTGGTCGTACTTGGCGCGCGAGGCGGGGGTGGGAT
>NZ_JAQGLS010000143.1 GCF_028292805.1 Ramlibacter sp.
CGATCTCCGCCTTCAGCGCCCCGTACTCCGCCATCTTCCGTTTCAGGAACCTGCTGGCCATCCCGGCTTTCTCTGCCAGGCCCGCGGGGGTGAGCAGGTACGCATAGCGCAACCTGTGCTTGGACTCCGCAAAGTTGCCCAGCTTGATCGAGCCTTTCTCGATCAGCGCCTTCACGCAGTAGTGGAGCTTGCCCTTGCTCACGCCCACCTTGTCGGCCAGCTCACGCTGCGACAGGTCTGGGTGGTCCTGCAGGAGCTTCAGCACCCGAAAGTGCAAGTCTTCGAGATCCTGGGGTTGGGTGCTGGCCATGGGCGGGTGGGATTGCTCGGCGGTCGCCCTTGCGTCATGCACCGTTCAAGTCTGAGCGAATGTAGCAGTTCGAAACGTGGGCGGCAATAGAAAGGGAGGGTTTATCAGGCAGATGTGGGGCAGGGAAGGGGAGTGAGCGGCAAAGCCGCACACCCGACCGGAATGGATGGGTCAGCGACCGCGGTAATGCGCGCGGTACCAGTCGTAAAACCGCTGCACCCCCACCTCCACCCGCGTGTCCGGCTTGAAACCCACCCAGGCGTCCAACTCCGCCGTGTCGGCGCTGGTGGCCGGCACGTCGCCCGGCTGCATGGGCAGGAAGTTCTTCTGCGCTTCCCGGCCAATGGCCTTTTCCAGGGCGCCGATGTAGTCCATCAAGGGTGTCGGCCGGTTGTTGCCGATGTTGAACACGCGGTACGGGGCATTGGCCGTGGCCGGGTCGGGGGTGGCGGCGTCGAAGCTGTCCGCGGCCGTGGCCGGTTTGTCCAGCACGCGGATCACGCCTTCCACGATGTCGTCGATGTAGGTGAAGTCGCGCACCATCTGGCCGTTGTTGAAGACGTCGATGGCCTTGCCGTCCAGGATCGCCTTGGTGAACAGGAACAGCGCCATGTCCGGCCGGCCCCAGGGCCCGTACACCGTGAAGAAGCGCAGCCCGGTGGTCGGGATGCGGAACAGGTGGCTGTAGGTGTGCGCCATCAGCTCGTTGGCCTTCTTGGTCGCCGCGTACAGGCTCACCGGGTGGTCGATGTTGTGGTGCTCGCTGAAGGGCAGGGCGGTGTTGCCGCCGTACACGCTGGAGCTGCTGGCATAGGCCAGGTGCTCCACGCCGGCGTGGCGGCAGCCCTCCAGCACGTTCATGAAGCCCTGGATGTTGGCGTCGATGTAGGCGTGCGGGTTGGTCAGCGAGTAGCGCACGCCGGCCTGCGCCGCCAGGTGCACCACGCGCTGCGGCTTTTCCTGCTGGAACAATTTGGCCATGCCGTCACGGTCTTCCACGCTCAGCCGGTGCAGGCGGAAGTTGGGGTGCGGCTCCAGCCGCGCCAGGCGGGCGAGCTTGAGGTTGACGTCGTAGTAGTCGTTGAGGTTGTCGACGCCAATCACTTCGTCCCCGCGCGCCAGCAGGCGCAAGGTGGTGTGCATGCCGATGAAACCGGCGGCGCCGGTGAGCAGGATCTTCATCGGGAAATTGGAACACACCGCGGGCGGGGGTTGGATTGCGGCTCAAGGCTGCAATGCCAGCGCCGGCTCTTGCTTCAGCTTCTCCCCCACCATCAGCTCTCCGCAGGTGCTCAGGTGGTCTTTGTCACGGAACAGCAGGCAGTCTCCTTGCAGCAGGGCGTCGCCGGGGCCGATGGAGCGGCCCAGCATCGGCAGGTAGTGGTAGCTGGCGGACGGGCCTGCTACCTGCGCCGCGATGCGCGTCTCCAGGGCCTGGAACGTCGCCACCACCTGAGGGCTGAAGCCGGCGCCGCGCTGCAGCGCCCGGTGGTCGCGCATGTCGCGCCGCGGCTCCAGGAAGGGGCCGAGCCAGGTCACCTCGACCTTGCCGGCCTGGCTGATCCGGTTGAGGTAGTCGTGGACGCCGGCAATGCCTGCAGCGTCGATGCTGAACTTCGCCTTCTCGCGAAAGGCGCGGTCTTTGTCGGGAGCGCCTTGCGCGTCAAGCACCAGGTACGAGCCGGACTGGTGGTACACGATGCGCCCGATGGTGGCGGCGTTGGCCGCCGCGAACTGCTCGAAAGCCCGGTAGTGGCAGTCCTTGGCCGGCCCGTGCGGATGGCAGCCAGCCTGCGCGAAGCCGACGATCACCGGTGCCGCCCGGACCCGGGCCAGGGCGTTGTAGATGTTCATCGCATGCGAGTCGCCCAACACCACCAGCGCCTTCGCGCCTTGTGCGGTGCAGCTGCGATAGCGTTCCAGCGCCTCGGGCGTCAGACTGTCTGACCAGAACCTGCAGGCGCCGTCGTCCACCATGTCCTCGTACATGGTGCGCGCGGTGGTGGCCTTCACCAGGTCGTACAGCTGCCGCTCCGGCCCGGCCAGGCGGCTTTCGTACAGCGCCTCGAAGCCGCGCGTCTTGATGCCTGCCACGCCCAGCAGCACGAACAAGCCCAGCCCGACGACGGCGGCGGCCAGCACGGTGTTTTGCCGCCAGAGGCCGCGCCGGCGGAACGGCTGCTCCACCCACTTCCAGCTGGCGAAGCCGAGCACCAGCGCAGCGGCGCACAAGGCGGCAGCCATTGCGAGCGAAAGCTCCGTGCCCGCCTGCACCCGGGCGAATGCCAGCAGCGGCTGGTGCCAGAGGTAGGCGCTGTAGCTGACCAGCCCGATGCCGACTAAAATCCGCGAGGCCAGCAGCCTGCCGACCACCGTCGCCTGCGTCGCGTACAGGATCAGCAACGCCGCGCCCACGGTGGGCGCCAGCGCATGGACGCCTGGGAAAGGCGTGGCGGCGTCGAACACCACGATGGCATACGCGATCGCTGCCAGCCCCAAGGTGGCCAGCAGTTCGCGCGCCCACGGTTTGACGGCCAGCTCCGCGCCGGGCAGGCGCCAGGTCGCGATGCAGGCGCCCACCAGCAGCTCCCAGGCTCGCGCCGGCAACAGGAAGAACGAGGCGCCTGGCGCCTTGTGGGCGCCCCAGATGCCCAGGGCCAGGCTGGCCAAGCCGATTCCCGCCAGCACCATGGCCGTGCGAGCTTCGGTGCGGACCCGGCGCAAGAGGAACACCAGCAGCAGCGGGAACAGAATGTAGTACTGCTCCTCCACCGCCAGGCTCCAGGTGTGCAGCAGTGGTTTCAGTTCCGCGTCGGTGTCGAAGTAGCCGCTTTGCCGCCAGAAGAACACGTTGGCCAGGAAGGCAGCGACGGCCGCCAGGCTTTTCGAATACTCCGCCATCTCGCGCGGCGTCAGCACCAGCAGGGCGGCGACGCTGCTGGCCGCCAGCACCAGCAACAGCGCCGGCAGGATGCGCCGCACCCGCCGGTCGTAAAAGCCTTTCAGGCTGAACTCGCCGCGGCGGATGTCCTCCAGCAGGATCGATGTGATCAGGTAGCCGCTGATCACCAGGAAGACGTCGACCCCGACGTAGCCCCCGGAAAACTGCTGGAACCCCGCATGGAACAACATGACGGCCAGCACCGCGATCGCCCGCAGGCCGTCGATTTCTTTTCTGTACTTCATCGAAGGGGCGGAGCTTCCTCAGGTGGCGCCGGGGTGGCGCAGCATTCTTTCATGCCGCGCCGCGTTCCTTTGCCGGGCAGCCGTGGGGCGCTGCCACACCCTGAAAAAAGCCACGACAGACCCGTCGAGCCGCCCGCAATGGGATACTTCCGGCCCCATGCAACTGCAAGACATCCTTTATTCCCAGGGCTTCGGCCACCGCCGCGTCTGCCTGGGGCTGGTGCAGCAAGGCTACGTCACCGTCGCCGGCCAGCCGGTGGACGACCCGTTCCAGCACTACGAGCCCCAAGGGCTGCAGTTCACCGTCGAAGGCGTGCCCTGGGCGTATCACGAGAAGGCCTATCTGGTGCTGCACAAGCCGGCGGGCTACGAATGCTCGCAAAAGCCAGGCGCCTGGCCCAGCATTTACACCTTGCTGCCGGCGCCGCTGCGCCAGCGCCCCAACAAGGGCCTGACCCCGGGCGTGCAGGCCATCGGCCGGCTGGACCAGGACACCACGGGCATGCTGCTGCTGACCGACGACGGCGCCTTCATCCACCGAATGAGTTCACCCAAGAAGCACGTGGCCAAGGTCTACGAGGTGGGCACGGCCGACCCGGTGGACGACCAGCAGGTGCAAAAGCTGCTGGCCGGGGTGGTGCTGGACGACGACCCCAAGCCGGTGCGGGCCGCCGCCTGCGAGGCAACGGGGAGCCATTCATTGCGCCTGACCCTGCTGGAAGGCAAGTACCACCAGGTCAAGCGGATGCTTGCGGCAGTGGGTAACCGGGTGACCGCACTGCACCGCTCGCGCATCGGCGCCATGGCGCTGCCGGCCGACCTGTTGCCCGGCCAATGGCGGTGGCTTGACGCGGCGCAGCTCTCAGCAGTGGCGGAATCGACGAAAATAGCCCCGGTCAGCGGTCCTCCGCCGGCCGGGCCGGTGCGTTGAGCCCTGGACGGCTGGCGGTGCGCAAGCAAGCTTGCACGCCCTGCGGGGGAGAGTTTGGTGCCCGCCCCGGCCGCCGCGTCCCCAATCCTGGAATTCCTTGCCCGTGAACCTTTCTTTCCTGCGCCGTGGATGGCTGCCCGCCCTCCTGCTGCTGGCCGGTGCCGCCGCTGCCCAGCCGGCACCCATCTTCGTGCTGAACTCCCAGGACGCGGACGTCAGCGTCATCGACGCCACCACCTGGCGCGAGACCAGGCGCATCCCGACCGGCAAGGAGCCGCACCACCTGTACCTGACGCCGGACGAAAAGTCGGTCATCGTGGCCAACGCCACGGCCGATTCGCTCACCTTCATCGACCCGCGCACGGCGCAAGTGCAGCGCACCCTGCGCGGCGTGATGGATCCTTACCACCTGCGCTTTTCGCCGGACATGAAGTGGCTGGTGACGGCCGGCAACCGCCTGCACCACGTGGACATGTACCGCTGGGACGGCAAGGAACTGGCGCTGGCCAAGCGCATCCCTACCGGCAAGACGCCCAGCCACATTTCCATCGACAGCCGCAGCACCACGGCCTACGTGACGATGCAGGACAGCGACGAGCTGGTGGCGGTGGACCTGGTCAGCCAGGACATCAAGTGGCGGATCAAGACCGGCCCCATGCCGGCCGACGTGTTCCTCACGGCCGACGACCGGCTGGCGCTGGTGGGCCTGACCGGCAGCGACAGCGTGGAGGTGTTCGACGTCAGCGGCGCCACCCCGCGCTCCATCCGCAAGATCAAGACCGGCGCCGGCGCCCACGCCTTCCGGGCGGCCGGCGACAAGCGCCACGTGTACGTCAGCAACCGGGTGGCCAACAGCATCAGCAAGCTCGATTTGCAGACGCTGCAGGTGGTCGACAGCTACAACGCGCCCGGCGGGCCGGACTGCATGGAGGTGATGGCCGGCGGCAAGCTGCTGATGGTCACCTCGCGCTGGGCCCGCAAGCTGACCGTCATCGACCTGGAAACGAAGCAGATCGTGCGCCAGGTGAAGGTCGGCAAGTCGCCGCACGGCGTGTGGACGCTGGACCATGCCAGCCGGTAATGCCTTTCTCCCTCTCCCGCCTGCGGGAGAGGGCAGGGATGAGGGTCCGCGCCGGACCATCGTTGCCTCGATCTTGCTGCTCGCCGCTTGCGCAACCCACGCCCAACCCGCCTGCACCAACCCGGTCTACCTCACCTTCGACACCGGCCACATGGCCGTGGCGCCCCTGATCGCCGACGTCCTGAACCGGCACCAGGTCAAGGTCACCTTCTTCGGCGCCAACGAGAAAACGAAGGAAGGCGACGGCAGCCTGGGCAACCACTGGGCGCCCTGGTGGAAGGCGCGCGGCGGCGAAGGCCACGAATTCGCCTCCCACACCTGGGATCACGTCTACTGGCGCGCCGACCTGCCGGACGGCCGCTTCAAGGTGCGCGCCTCGGCCGGGCCGCAGGCCGGCGTCGACCAGGCCCGGAGCGCCGGCGAGTACTGCGCGCAAATCGCCCGCGCCGACCGGCGCCTGCAGGAACTCACCGGCCGCAAGCCGCTCCCACTGTTCCGCGCGCCGGGCGGCAAGACTTCGCCCAGGTTCCTGGCCGCCACCCGCGCCTGCGGCTGGCAGCACGTCGGCTGGGCGCCGGCGGGCTTCCTGGGCGACGAGTTGCCGAGCGAGAGCGCCAGCAACGCCCGGTTGCTGCAAAAGGCGCTGCGCGATGTGCGCAGTGGCGATATCCTGCTGGCCCACCTGGGGATCTGGTCACGCAAGGATCCGTGGGCGCCGGCGGTGCTGGAGCCGCTGGTCACCGGCCTGAAGGCCAAGGGTTTCTGTTTTGCCACCTTGCGCGACCATCCCGCCTACCGCGAATGGATCGCGCGACCCCGATGATGTGGAACCATGCAGTGGATTGAAGAAGTGTTCGCCTGGGCCCAGCAAGGGCTGTTCGAGTCGGTCATCCAGCCGGTGATGTTCGCCGTGGGCCTGGGCCACCTGCTGGAAGACGGCTATGTGGCCACCGGCTGGCTGCTGGTCGGCCTGCTGCAGATCGCCGTGCTGGTGGCGATCATCGGCCCGCTGCAGCGCTGGAAGCCGGTGGAGCCGATGGTGGACGCCGCCGGTGTCCGCACCGACATGCTGTACACGCTGGTGCACCGGCTCGGGCTGTTCCGGGTGGCGCTGTTCTTTGGCGTCGAGCCGCTGTTCGACGAGTTGTTCGGCGCGCTGCGCGTGGCCGGCTTCGGCACCGCGCACCTGGACCAGGTCTGGGCCGGGGTCACCGACCACGCCTGGATCAGCTTCCTGATCTACCTGGTGGTGTTCGACTTCGTCGACTACTGGATGCACCGCGGCCAGCACGCCTTCAACTGGTGGTGGAACCTGCATTCGCTGCACCATTCGCAGCAGCAGATGACGATGTGGAGCGACAACCGCAACCACCTGCTGGACGACTTGCTGCGCGACTGCGTGCTGGTGGTGCTGGGCCAGCTGATCGGCGTCGGCCCCGGCCAGTTCGTCGCCATCGTGGCCATCGCGCAGCTGAGCGAAAGCCTGCAGCACGCCAACATCAAGCTGCACTTCGGCCGCATCGGCGAGCGGCTGTGGATCAGCCCGCGCTTTCACCGCCTGCACCACAGCATCGGCCTGGGGCACGAGCGCAATGCGGCCGGCGACCTGGTGCCGCAAGGCCGCAGCCCGGCGCTGGGTGGCCACAACTTCGGCGTGCTGCTGCCTTGGTGGGACGTGCTGTTCGGCACCGCCAACTTCGAGCTGCGCTACGACCCCACGGGCGTGCGCGACCAGGTGGAGAGCGGACGGGAGTATGGGCGGGGGTTCTGGTCGCAGCAGTGGCTGGGCGTGCTGCGGCTGGTGGGCAAGGCCTGAGCTTGTCTTCCTCCTTCCCCCTACGGGGGGAAGACCGGGAGGGGGCACCCCTCGCACCGGGCAGGCCGCAGCGCCCCCACCCCAGCCCTTCCCTGGAGGGGAGGGAGCTTGGGCTTATAAACACCCATGTCCCTGTTCCTCGACTCGTTCTGGCGCGCCGTCGCCTACTGCCTGCATCCGCGCATCATCGGGCTGTCGCTGCTGCCCCTGCTGCTGATGATCGTGGTCGGGATGGCGCTGGGCTGGCTGTACTGGGACAACGCCGTGCACAGCGTGGTGGGCTGGCTCCAGGGCTCGGCCGTGGTCACCCGCATCGGCGCCTGGCTGCAGGAAATCGGCTTCGGCGGCCTGGAGCACGCGCTGGCGCCGGTGCTGGTGGCGATCGCCGTCACCCCGCTGGTGGTGGTGGTCGTGCTGCTGATGGTGGCCGTGCTGATGATGCCGGCGATCATCGGGCTGGTGGTGCGGCGGCGCTTTCCCGACCTGGAGCGCAAGAAGGGCGCGACCTTCGTGCGCAGCGCCTTGTTCTCGCTGGGCAGCTCGCTGCTGGCAGTGCTGGCGCTGGTGGTCTCGCTGCCGCTGTGGCTGGTGCCGCCGCTGATCCTGATCCTGCCGCCACTGATCTGGGGCTGGCTGACTTACCGGGTCATGACTTTCGACGCGCTGGCCGACCACGCCAGCGGCGACGAGCGCCGGCAGGTGTTCCGGCAGCACCGCACCTGGCTGCTGGCCATGGGCATCGCCACCGGCTACCTGGGGGCCGCGCCAGGCATCGTCTGGGCCTCCGGCTGGTTTTTCATGGCGGCGTTTCCGGTGCTGGTGCCGGTGGCGATCTGGATCTACACGCTGGTGTTCGCCTTCTCGTCGCTGTGGTTCGCGCACTACTGCCTGAGCGCGCTGCAGGAACAGCGCGCCGTGGCTCAGGCGGTGCGGCCGTAGGTGTCTTCCAACCGCACGATGTCGTCCTCGCCAAGGTAGCTGCCGGACTGCACCTCGATCATCTCCAGCTCCATCTTGCCGGGGTTGTGCAGCCGGTGCAGCTGGCCGATCGGGATGTAGGTCGACTCGTTCTCGCTCAGCAGGAAGGTTTCGCTGCCGCGCGTCACCTGCGCCGTGCCCCTGACAACCACCCAGTGCTCGGCCCGGTGGTGGTGCTTTTGCAGGCTCAGGGATGCGCCCGGCCGCACGCCGATGCGCTTGACCTGGAACCGCTCGCCGGCGTCGATGCTGTCGTACCAGCCCCAGGGCCGCGACACCTTGCGGTGCATCACGGCTTGCGCGGTGTCGGCCTGCTCCAGGGCGGCCACCACGTCCTTGACCTGTTCGGCGCTGTCGCGGTGCGCCACCAGCACCGCATCCGGCGTGTCGATGATCAACAGGTCCGTCGTGCCCAGGGCCACCACCGGCCGGTGCGGGGCGTGGATGAAGGTGTTGCGCGAGCCGCGCGCCCAGCCCTGGCCGTGGATGCGGTTGTCGTCGGCATCGGCCGGCGTCAGCGCCGCGATCGCATTCCAGCTGCCGACGTCGCTCCACTGCCCTTCGAACGGCACCACGGCCACGTCGGCGTGCACCTCCATCACCGCGTAGTCGATGCTTTGCGAGCGGCAGGCTTCGAAGGCGTCCCGTTCCGGCCGGACGAAGCGGGCGCCGGCGACCTGGTTGCCAAGGACTTCGGCGTGGGCCGTCGCCAGGGATTTTCGGCAGGCGTCGAGAATGTCGGGTGCGTGTTGCTCCAGCGCATCCAGGAAGTCGCTGGTGCGCGCCAGGAAGATGCCGGCGTTCCAGAGCGCGTCGCCAGCCAGGATCAACTCCTGGGCCCGCGCCGCAATCGGCTTCTCGATGAAACTGCAGACTTCGCGGCTGCCATCGGCCCGGGGCTCGCCCTGTCGGATGTAGCCATAGGCCGTGCTCGGAAAGCTCGGTCGCACACCAAAGGTCACGATCGCGCCGGCCGCGGCGGGCGCCAGGCCCTGTCGCATCGTCGCCGCGAAGGCCGCGAGGTCGGGACTGTGGTGGTCGGCCGGGCAGAACAGCAGGAAGTCGTCCGGCGCCGCCTGCAGCGCCGCCAGCGCCATGGCGGCCGCGGTATTGCGGGCTGCCGGTTCCAGCACGATGGTGGTTTCCGACACCCGCGCCAGCCGCGCGCTGTCGGCCACCAGGAACCGGTGGTCTTCGGCGGCCACCAGCATGACCCGCGGACCGAGTGCCTTGACCCGCTCCAGCGTCAGCTGCAACAGGCTCTTGCCCCCGATCATGGGCACGAACTGCTTGGGAAAGCTCTTGCGGCTCAGGGGCCACAGCCGGGTGCCGGAGCCTCCGCAGAGGATGACTGGAACGATGGTGCTCATGGCGATAGGGGAAGCAGTTGGTTGCATCCTGGCTGCTCGACGGCCCCGCAGCCAGCGGCGCGATAGCATCACCCCATGACCACCGCCCCGCCTTCGCCCTCCTTCGGCCTGATCATCGTCGGCGACGAGATCCTTTCCGGCAAGCGCACCGACAAGCACCTGCCCAAGGTGATCGAGCTGCTCTCGGCCCGCGGGCTGGAGCTGGCCTGGGCCGAATACGTGGGCGACTCGCCCGAGCGCATCACCCAGACCCTGAAGCGGGCCTTCGCCTCCGGCGACGTGGTGTTCTCCACCGGCGGCATCGGCGCCACCCCCGACGACCACACCCGCCAGTGCGCGGCCCGCGCGCTGGGGGTGGAGCTGGAGCTGCATCCGGAGGCCGAGGTGCTGATCCGCGAGCGGATGCAGGACACGGCGCGGGAGCAGGGCACCGTTTACGAGCCGGACCGCCCGGACAACATCCATCGGCTCAACATGGGCGTGTTCCCGCGGGGCGCGTCCATTATCCGCAACCCGTACAACAAGATTCCGGGCTTCAGCGTCGCCGACATCCATTTCGTGCCCGGCTTTCCGGTGATGGCCTGGCCGATGATCGAGAGCGTGCTCGACGCCCGCTACCAGCACCTGTTCCGGCGTGGCGCCAACCTGGAGAAGTCCGTGATCGTGTTCGGCGCCATGGAAGCCGCGCTCACCCCGCTGATGGAACACATCGAGCGCGAGCATCCGCAAGTCAGGGTGTTCAGTCTGCCCAGCGTCGACCACCCGACGTACGGCCGCCACATCGATCTGGGCGTCAAGGGCGCGCCGGAGGCGGTGGAGCCGGCCTACCGGCTGCTGCTGGACGGTCTGAAGCTGCTGGGTGTGCCGCTGGGCCCTGAATTGGTGCGGAACTGAGGAGCACCAGGGCGGTGCGCTGTCGACTTGGCACCGGGATGGTGCGCAAGCGGAGCTGCACACCCCGCGAGAGTGCCAGGGTCCCCCCGCGGCCTTCTTCGCAGGGTGTGCGGGCGCCGCCTGCGCTCCGCCCCGCCCCAATTCAGCGCACCCTTTTTCGGCTGAGCTTGCCGGTTCAGCGAGAATCCGGGTTCGGCGCCGCAGTCCATGCACCAGCTTTGGCACAGAACCTGCATTCCCCGTCCCGCTCAGTCATTCAACAACCAACCCCAAATCCCAGGAGATACCTGATGGCAGCCAAGACCGTCGCCGACGTGATGAAGATGGTGAAGGACAACGAAGTGAAGTTCGTTGACTTCCGCTTCACCGACACCAAGGGCAAGGAGCAGCACGTGACCGTGCCCGTGTCGCACTTCGACGAAGACAAGTTCCAGTCGGGTCACGCGTTCGACGGCTCCTCCGTCGCCGGCTGGAAGGGCATCGAAGCGTCGGACATGCTGCTGATGCCCGATCCGGACAGCGCCAACATCGACCCGTTCTTCGAAGAAACCACGATCATCATGTCGTGCGACGTGCTCGAGCCTGGCGACGGCAAGGCCTACGACCGCGACCCGCGTTCCATCGCCAAGCGCGCCGAGGCCTACCTGAAAGCCTCCGGCCTGGGCGACACCGCCTTCTTCGGCCCGGAACCCGAATTCTTCATCTTCGACGACGTCCGCTGGGGCTCCGACATGTCCGGCTCGTTCGTCAAGATCGACGAATACGAAGCCTCGTGGAACACCGGCAAGAAGCTCGAAGGCGGCAACAAGGGCCATCGCCCGACCGTCAAGGGCGGCTACTTTCCGGTGCCCCCGGTCGACAGCACGCAAGACATGCGCGCCGAGATGTCACTGATCCTGGAGCAGCTGGGCATCCCGGTCGAGGTGTTCCACCATGAAGTGGCCGGCGCCGGCCAGAACGAGATCGGCACCCGCTTCAACACGCTGGTCAAGCGCGCCGACTGGTCGCAGCTGCAGAAGTACGTGATCCACAACGTGGCCAACGCCTATGGCAAGACGGCCACCTTCATGCCCAAGCCGATCGTCGGCGACAACGGCTCGGGCATGCACGTGCACCAGTCGGTCTGGAAAGACGGCAAGAACCTGTTCGCAGGTGAAGGCTACGCCGGCCTGTCCGACACCGCGCTGTACTACATCGGCGGCATCATCAAGCACGCCCGTGCGCTCAACGCCATCACCAACCCCGGCACCAACAGCTACAAGCGGCTGGTGCCCGGCTTCGAAGCGCCGGTCAAGCTGGCCTACTCGGCGCGCAACCGCTCGGCCTCGATCCGGATCCCGTACGTGGCCAACCCGAAGGGCCGCCGCATCGAGTGCCGCTTCCCGGACCCGCTGATGAACCCGTACCTGGGCTTTGCCGCCATGCTGATGGCCGGCCTGGACGGCGTCGAGAACAAGATCCACCCCGGCGAAGCCGCCACCAAGGACCTGTACCACCTGCCGCCGGAAGAAGACGCGAAGATCCCGACCGTCTGCCACAGCCTGGACCAGGCGCTGGACGGCCTGAACGAAGACCGAGCCTTTCTGACCAAGGGCGGCGTGTTCTCGGACAGCATGATCGACGCCTATATCGAGCTGAAAATGCAGGAAGTGACCCGTGTCCGCATGACCACGCACCCGATCGAGTTCGACATGTACTATTCCCAGTAAACCACAGGTTGCCCCAGGGCGCGAACGAAGGGACGGCTTGCC
>NZ_JAQGLS010000197.1 GCF_028292805.1 Ramlibacter sp.
CCGCGAGGTGGCGCCGGCCGAGCGCGCCGAAGCCTACGCCGACAACTTCCCGCTGTACATCAAAAAGGGCGTCGACAACGAGCTGCTGGACGAAAAGCTGCTGCAGTTCGACCTGAAGAAGCTGGGCGGGGCCCTCAAGGCCGAGCGCGACCTGAAGTTCGACTACCTCGGCCTGCAGACGCTGTACGACCGCTACTTCCAGCACGTGCGCAAGACCCGCATCGAGCTGCCCCAGGCGTTCTTCATGCGCGTGGCCATGGGCCTGTCGCTCAACGAGATCGACCGCGAAGCCCGTGCCATCGAGTTCTACGAAGTGCTGTCCAGCTTCGACTTCATGTCGTCGACGCCGACGCTGTTCAACGCCGGCACCCTGCGCTCGCAGCTGTCGTCGTGCTACCTGACCACCGTGCCGGACGACCTCGACGGCATCTACGAGTCGATCAAGGAAAACGCGCTGCTGTCGAAATTCGCCGGCGGCCTGGGCAACGACTGGACCCGGGTGCGGGCGCTGGGCTCCCACATCAAGGGCACCAACGGTGAATCCCAGGGCGTGGTGCCGTTCCTGAAGGTGGTCAACGACACCGCCGTGGCGGTCAACCAGGGCGGCAAGCGCAAGGGCGCCGTCTGCGCCTACCTGGAAACCTGGCACCTGGACGCCGAGGAATTCCTGGAGCTGCGCAAGAACACCGGCGACGACCGCCGCCGCACCCACGACATGAACACGGCCAACTGGATCCCCGACCTGTTCATGCGCCGGGTGATGGAAAAGGGCGAGTGGACGCTGTTCTCCCCCTCGTCCGTGCCGGACCTGCACGACCTGTTCGGCGCCGCGTTCGAGAAGGCCTACGTCGCCTACGAAGAGAAGGCCAGGCGCGGCGAGATCAAGCCGAGCAAGACCGTCCAGGCCACCGACATGTGGCGCAAGATGCTCTCGATGCTGTTCGAGACCGGCCATCCCTGGATCACCTTCAAGGATGCCTGCAACGTGCGCTCGCCCCAGCAGCACGCCGGCGTCGTCCACTCGTCGAATCTCTGCACCGAGATCACGCTGAACACCAGCGACACCGAAACGGCGGTCTGCAACCTCGGCTCGGTCAACCTGCTGCAGCACCTGAAGGCCGGCACCACTGCGGGAAGCCAGGTGCTGGACCACGACAAGCTCAAGCGCACCATCACCACGGCGATGCGGATGCTCGACAACGTGATCGACATCAACTACTACGCCGTCAAGAAGGCGCGCGACTCCAACCTGCGGCACCGCCCGGTCGGGCTGGGCATCATGGGCTTCCAGGATGCGCTGTACGAGCTGCGCATCCCCTACGCCTCCAGGGAAGCGGTGGAGTTCGCCGACAACTCGATGGAAGCGGTCTGCTACCACGCCTACTGGGCCTCGACCGAGCTGGCCCGCGAGCGCGGCAAGTACTCCAGCTACAAGGGCTCGCTCTGGGACAAGGGCGTGCTGCCCCTGGACACGCTGGACATGCTGGCCCAGGCCCGCGGCGAACACTACGTGGACGTCGACCGTTCGGTCACCCTGGACTGGGACGCGCTGCGCGCCAAGATCGCCGCCGACGGCATGCGCAACTCCAACTGCGTGGCGATCGCCCCGACGGCAACCATCTCCAACATCATCGGCGTGGACGCCTCGATCGAGCCGTGCTTTGGCAACCTCTCGGTCAAGTCCAACCTGTCGGGCGAATTCACCATCATCAACCACTACCTGGTGCGCGACTTGAAGCGCCTGGGCCTGTGGGACGACGTGATGGTCATGGACCTGAAGCACTTCGACGGCTCGCTGCGGCCGATCGACCGCGTGCCGCAGGAAGTCAAGGCGCTCTACGCCACCGCCTTCGAAGTCGAACCGGTGTGGCTGGTGGAAGCCGCCGCCCGCCGCCAGAAATGGATCGACCAGGCGCAGTCGCTCAACATCTACATGGCCGGCGCCTCCGGCAAGAAGCTGGACGAGACCTACAAGCTGGCCTGGCTGCGCGGCCTGAAGACCACCTACTACCTGCGCACCAGCAGCGCCACCGCGGCGGAAAAATCCACTGTGCAATCGGGCCGGCTGAACGCGGTGTCGAACGGCGCATCCGGCGGCCTGGGCGGTTCGGGCGCGACGCACATGTCGGCACTCGATGCAGCCGCGGCAGCGGCGCGCGCGCAGATGGAAGCGGCGCAATCGGTGCCGGCCACCGACATCAGGTTTTGCGGCGTCGACGATCCGACCTGCGAAGCGTGCCAGTGATCGCGTCAAAGAAATGAAGAGGTGTCGGTGTTCTCCGACAGAACGCCGATGCAATTGAGCAACAAAATGCGCCCGTGATGTGAACGAACACTTTGTTTTGTGCATCCGGGCTCACATAATCCGAGCACTGGAAAACCTATGTTGACCTGGGACGACGAAGTCAAGCCCACACCGTCAAATTCTGCGAGCGACGGTTCGCCCGCGAACCGCGAGGCGGACCTTCCGCTCTCGCACATGCAAGCTCCGATTCAGCAACCGGCGCTGCGCGCCCCCGACGATGTGACGATCGCACCGATCGCGCCGGCTGGTGCCGCCGCGCCGGCGCAGCCGGCCGTTGCGCGTCGCGTCAGCGCCGCCGACAAGCGCATCATCAACGGCCACACCGACGTCAACCAGCTCGTCCCCTTCAAGTACAAGTGGGCCTGGGACAAGTACCTGGCCTCCTGCGCCAACCACTGGATGCCGCAGGAAGTGAACATGAACCGCGACATCGCCCTGTGGAAGGACCCGAACGGTCTGACCGAGGACGAGCGCCGCATCGTCAAGCGCAACCTCGGCTTCTTCGTGACCGCGGACTCGCTGGCCGCCAACAACATCGTGCTGGGCACCTACCGCCACATCACGGCGCCCGAAGCCCGCCAGTTCCTATTGCGGCAGGCGTTCGAGGAAGCGATCCACACC